>JAYUVA010000864.1:0-7433 GCA_043754375.1 Candidatus Kuenenia sp.
AAGCGCCAGCGAGGCAAAAACGGCTGAATTCCTCGCTGGCGCTTCGGGTTGGTATGATCATGAGCCCCAAAAATCACTCAATCAACAGCCCGCTAGCCGCGGGTTGTGGATTCGGTCAGCACCGGCGGCTAGCGCCTTGCCGCTCACAAAACCTCAAATCTGACCGCAGCCGTGTCTAACTAAAACATCCGTTTATGGCGGTAATAGACTTCCAGCGTGAGCAGCGACAGCGATGTTGCGTAGAGCCGTCCGCCAGTGCCATCGTGTCCGCCCTGCGGAGCCCAGCTGCCGGATTCGTGACCCTCAGTGGACTGCGAATCAATCAGTAAATCTCTTATCACAGGATTCCATATCTGCCAAGGCGCTCCGCCATCGTGATGCAGGACCTGAGTTGCGTAGTACCAATAGTAAAGTTCTCCGCCAGGCTGCGGCGGATGTGACGACAGATACTGAGCACCGGCCCCCAGACCCGGACGCTTTGAATTCCAGGACGTAAAGATGCGGCAAAGGAGCCCTTCGGCCACGATCGCGTCGGTGATTCTGTCGTTTGGCATGTAACGGTAACCGCTGCCCTTCTTATCGGTTTGAACTGAGTCGAGGTATTTTGACATTTTGGGCATCACATCTTTAGGGATCTTCAATCCTCCCTGCTGAGCACTTCGCAGCGCAATCACCTGCCAACCGCTGACACTCGTGTCACCCGGTTCCCTGGGAGAATATCTCCAGCCGCCCCCGTCACTTTGTGCTTTAACGATGTAGTCGATTGATCGCTGCGCGGGTTGTTTGAGTTTCGGATCCTTTGTCATGGCCCAGGCTTCGCACAACGCGATCGATGCAATCCCGTGCGCATAAAGAGTGCCTCCCTCACAATGACGAAACGTGCCTTCCTTCGTCTGGTCCTCAATGAGCCAATCCAGTCCGTTCTTCAGCGTTTTCTTGTACTTTCCGCTCTGATGGGTGTACCCCGCGCCCAGAAACGGCAGCAGCCCGAAACCTGTGCCGGCCGCGTCGCTGGAAACGCCTCCCGGCAGGGAGCATCTCCCGTTGCACTCGCCCGCTGTATGAAATGCGTTCAGCGACCAGTGTCCATCTTTGTCCTGGTGATCCGCTAACCATTTGAGACCGCGTTCCACGGCTGATTCACTGGCAGCGCTGCCGCCTTCGGTTTCTGCAAGTTTCTTTCGCGCTTCGGCATCACGACCGGCAAACATGCCGGGCGAACGAGCGGCGGCAGCGTCGCGGGCTCCATCGTCTCCTGATGGATCGTCCTGAAGTCGTTCGAGTGGTGAAACTGTGAAGGACATTTGTGGGGGGGATTTCTCCGCATCAACCGACCCCGTTCCCTTCGCCGCAATCGTATCGTCCTTCCCTGTTGTGAGATCTGCATTCCCGGAGTCATCCGCTTTCGCATCAACCCCGGAATCCGGACCATCGCGGCCAGCAGAGGCATCGGCAGGTGCATCGATTTCTCCTGCCACTGTGCGATCGTCGTCACCGCTGGCATTGTCACTGGACGACGTGCCATCACCGACTGCATTGCCAGTTCCTGCGCCAACTCCTGCTCCTTCCATGCTTCTGGCAAGGAAGTCTCCTTGTCGATTTTGCAACCAAGACACCAGCATCAGCAGGCCGGCGAACAACAGGCACGTCATGACACCAACATCGCCGTAAACACGAGCAGCAGAATGAATCCTACGGGCCCTGTAATCGCAGCCCAGACAGCTTGCTTTGATAAGTTCGGGACGGCAACATCACCTCCGATCAGTCGGGACGCTTTTTCCGTCAGCATCGCATTCGGCATCTCCCGATGTTCGATGAAAATGGCAGGGTACAGCGCCTAATCTCCATCGGTAATCTGAATGCACATCACAGCGATGACCAGGAAGTGACCAGCCACTTTATTCACGAATATATGCCCGGGCGAATGTGAAGTCAGGAAGTGCCAATGTAGCTATCTCGCTCCGTCGAGATGAGACTTGTTCTTTCAGGTGCAACCGTCGATGCCACCCACAATTCGGTTGAAATCACGGAACGCTCGAACCCCCAGACGTTCGTTCTACTTGACCAGAAGTTGCGAAATCAGCAAACTTCGGCTTGGATGTTTGAGAGTGGCTTGGCTCCAACAATCCGTTCCATGGACAAGTCACCGGGGTACATAAAACGGTAAAACTAACCCCACGATCTGTTCATCGGCACCCCTGCAACTGCATCGCGTCCAATTTGTCGGCCAGTTCTTCAATAGGAGAGATTTCATGATACGTTTTTTGATCGGCCTCGTGGCCTGCTTGATCGCGACGAACAGTATGCAGGGCCTCGCGGGCGATGAAGATCCGATCAGGAAGAAGCTGGACAAGGCCAAAGCGGCCTATGTGACCTCCAGGGAAAAGTACAGCAAAGACGTCGCGACGTACTTCGATAACCGAGAGAAGGAAGCTGAGGGCGGAGGGATAACTAAGGTCGACGAGGTCAAGGCCGAGCGGGCCGCGTTTGACCAGAGCGGCGATCTGCCGCCGGATGCTCCTGACAAGTTGAGAAACAAGCTTGATTCAGCCCGGTCGGTGCTGGCAGGAGCTTTTGAGCAAGCAGACCGAAACTACACTAAGGTGAAAATGTTTGACCAAGCAAGAGATGTCGTGAGCGAGCTCCGGCAGTTCCTGCACGATCGAGATGCCCCATGGGTGAAACTGTTCAATGGTAAGAATACGACCGGCTGGCATGTGTCTGAGGGTACCAAATCGACCTGGCAGGTGCAGAATAATGGGACACTCTCGGGCAACGGTGGGCTAGGATATCTCATCACTGATCGCAATGATTACGCGAACTTCCGGCTGCGCGTGGAAGCCATGCTGCTTGGCGACGGCGAGGACAGCGGCATCTGCTTCCGGGTACAGAACCCGCAGGTCACGCACGCCTACGAGGCTAACATTCACAATGGGCGCGCTGGCGATGAAAGTATGGGGACCCTCGGCATGTTCCTTCCAAACGGCGGCGTAGTGGGTTTTGGAAAAAAGGGACGCGATGTCCCGGCGGGTCAGTGGTTCACGATGGAAGTCCGTGTTGAAGGAAATCAATTCACGACCTGGGTCAATGGCGAGAAGGCCTGTGAGGCCGGGGACCCGGAGAAACGGCTCCATGGTGGGCCAATCGCCCTCCAACAGTGGACGGGGACCGTCAGTTTCCGCAAGGTCGAGATCAAGGAACTACCGAATTAACTTTGTGTGGCAAGATGAAAGTGGCGGAAAGGGCAACCTCAACTTGCGTTTTGCTCAATAACAGACCGCCGTAGATATTGGCGAACGGCTTCGGCTCCTACTTCGCAGGTTTTTTGTACATAGTATGCGCCGCCCCCGTCAGTTCGCGAATGCAACATTCTTATCAGCAATCTATTCGACAATTGAACCTTCCGAAATTGCTCGGACGAAATTTGCTTCCACAACTTCGCCGTTCTCAGTTGGCAGGTCTTCCCATACAACCCGCACGGAATCCTGGCGGCTTTCTCGAACTCGGGCGAGATACCAAGCATTTCCCCGCAGTGCAAACACCCGATCATCTGCCTTGATCTGAAATTGGTTACCGTATTTCGAGCCAAGCGAATACTCCTCAGCACGATACCACTCATCGCCATGGTCAAACTTGGGTTTGGCGTCATCTGGCTGACCCGGCAGCCAAACGAGATTTCTGGGGTGCCAATATGAAACGCTTTGGCCCGCCATTCGAATCAGGCAACCATTTTCGCATACTGCAAGAATAGACACTGTAACTCGTCCGCTCTGCGTCGGAGTTCGCACCGCTGCAAGCAAAGAAGCAACGATCTCGGCTGCCTTCGCGTCAAACTCCTTTTCGATTTTCGCCGCCGAATTATTGAAGTCAATGAACGCAGATTTTACTGACTCAGGAATTGGCGGTAAGTCGGCCTCTACTTCGAAACTCGGCCCGGGCAAAGGCTTCTTGTTGACCCGTAGCCACGCATATGTCGCACTTTGAGCATCCCACGCCAGTAAGCTCTCCGCGAGCGATTGCGTGAAGCCGTCGTGCGTTGTTTTCTCGACTGACTTCAATTCTGCCGTGAATCTAGACTCGATCGTCTGGATTGCATTCAAGTTCGAGGTCAACGAACGGAACCACGCAACATTATTCTTGGCCGATGCACGTGCGGCAAACTCCCGAATCAATTCGATTTTTTTGCTTCTCGACTTCTCGTTTTTGAGTCTCTTCCATGCGTCTGCTCGCATATGTTCTTCAAGGTCCGGAATGGTGACGTCAAGCACACGGTCAATCTCTCGCTGCATTGAGTCACGAACCGAAGCTACAGTTGCTTTTGACTTTTCCTCAGAATCGTCTTGGACACGCTGTAATTCAGTTACCTCTATTTCTACTTCCTTCATTGCATTTCGCACAAGAATCGCCGCGTCCAGCTTCGCCGCCGCAGCCAATTCCTCCAGCATCGATGTGAGCTTCTTTAGTGCCTCCTGATGCGTCGCTAACACCTTTTCGTCTGCGTAACGTCGATTGATATCTATTTTTTGAAGTGTGCTGGCTAAATACATGACGCAGTGTTCCGGAAGGTCGGACGACTCAGCCGATTTGAAGAGTCGCCACTTGTCTTCGGGTTTCGAGCATTTGTCTGCCTTTCGTACAAAGCTCTGAATTGCTTTTGCTTCGCCAAGCGACTTTTGTCGCGTCAGCCGATCCTGCTCATCGGACAACAACCTGAGAGCAGAGTTCATTTCGTTGTTGTTCGTATCCCATTCCTCGACTCTTAATTGCCTTACTTGGTCATGCAATTCCTCGATCACCGAACTTGCGTCCGCATGCAATTCAGCGTTTTCGTCGGATACTCCATGTTTTGTTGAGGCAAGTACTCCGGCAACCCCGTGCTGCCGGTTCGCAGACCATGACGTGCCGAAGTAAACACAATTTCCTGACTCACGATCCCCGCTCCTTTCGCCCGTTGTTTTTCGCGGGCAATGGAACAGCAGCAGCTGCCGCTGCAGGAATCAGGGACGAGTTGCCGTTTCGTAACCCGGCTCGGTGCAAAGCATAGAACACGGGCAGTTCGACCCAACGAGGAGCAATCTGACTGGGATCAAAGCGCAGATCCACGCGACCATTGGAATCTGATCCCGCGACGACTGGACTTCGCCCGGTGGCAGTGACGGGAATGAAGACGACCTCGCTCGCAAATCCCCGTGCAGCCGTGACGATCGCCGGCCCATGCTCCATCAGCAGCTCCTCGATATCTCTGGAGACTTCCATCAGCACATCCAGTTGCAGACAGGAAACGCCATCATGACCGGCACGAATCACATCATCCAGAGCTTTGGGAGACTTTTTCAGCAAGGGACGCCAGGCATCGAATTTATGGACGATGACAATCAGAGGACGATCGAACTTCTCTGTGACGGGCATGTTCGTCAATTGCCGCACTCGGGCGGCAGCTTCCGAAAGGACGTCCGCCTGAGGATACGTGGTGGTGACGGATTCCAGCTGCGGATCCAGACTGGCGTCGCGGCAGGCGCGGCACGCGCGGCGGAACGCTGATTCCTGAGTCGGGTCGTAAATAAACAGCAGCGCTTCCGATTTCGCCATATGATCGATCACCGGCGTCTGCGACGTCACGGCGCCCGGCAGAAAGTGCTCGTCCATCGACCGTGAAGAGAGTCGGGAGAAATCTGCGAGACTCTGCAGCACCGGCGCGAGAATCACCCATCAGACTGCCATGAGTCGCCACCCACAGAATTTCCTCCGGAGGAAACCTGTACCAGCAGGTCGGACAGGTGACCAGCGGCAGAAGTGAGATGGATCGTTCAGTCTCAGGCATCGCTCAGACATCACCTTTCTCAAGCGGGGGCTGTTGATTGAATCGTTTAACCCTGAGCCGCAGGCGACGGCGTGTCCGAAAACCGTCGCCTGCGGCTCAGGGTTAAACAAAACTGCGCACTTTGCAGCCTAAACCAACAGCCCGTTAGCCGCCAGTGTTTTCAGGAACAGTTTCCGGTGGGCTCAGAAAAGGGGTCAGGGTAATGTCGTAAAATACCCGTGCTGCAGCCTCAGAATCAACATACGCCACGCGGAATACGTCCCATTGTTTCAGAAAAGTTGCTGATGTCTGAATCCTGCATCCCGTCAAAAGGATCGACGAACAGTCCACAGTTCCAGAGCCGTAAATTGAAATTCTTTGCTCTGTCATGACAACGATTTCGGGTTGGCTCTATGAGCGCGGAACGCGCTGGCATCCGGTTCAAAACCGTGCGCTAGCGCCCATCGGCTCCCCCAATTCAAGGTTTGACAGAGCACGATCGCCATTCCGCTCATTAAGTCCACGCCATTGGACTGAGTGTCGGGGACGAAATCCTGCGAACGAATGGCTAAGGAGCCGCAGACAGCCCTGCCATGTCAGCCAGCTCATCTTCCGAGTAGAGCGGGATGGAATCACCGAAAGTCATGTTCGCCTGAATGATCAGCATGTTCGCCGTAATGCCGTTGGAGACCGCAGTGGGATGCAGCGGATCGGCGAAGATGGCATAGGAAAAGCCGAAGTAGGGAGGAGGCACCAATGGGACTCCGGCAATCACTGGCGGGTTGAAAATCGCCGCGGTGAGAATCGATGAGATATCCAGCACCGCGATCTGTTTGCGATGGTTCATTCCGCGAATGAAATGATTCAATCTCTCAATATGCAGGCGAACGTTTTCGGCGGCAATACCCTGAGGCCCGTAATACAGCCCGTATGGGGTCAGCGTGACGTCGGGAACCGTCCACACAATCACCTGTGCTTTGTCGATTTTCTTAATGGCCTGAACACTTCTCACCAGATTCTGCCTGATCCCGTTCACAATCGCATCCGCCGCATCGCTTTCGCCCGGAGGAGCTGCCGCCAGAAACGCGAGGTTTTCCGGATCGAGAAAGTCATTGGCTCCTGCCTGGATACTCACCAGAGTGGAGCGTTCAATTGCATTCGCGTCCCGAGCTGCCGCATAGGCTTGAATCTGAAGCAGCACATCAGCCGAGGTCGAACCGAGAATCGCATAATTCGCGAGCTGGTCTCCTGTGCCAGCCGCCTTGTTAAACATTGCTTCGAAGGGATCGGCCCCATAGATTGCAGGGTCCGTACCAAAGAGCCAATACAGGGAATCGTTGTCAGTCAGACTGTCGCCGAACGACGACGAGCGATAAGTCTCAACCTGCGACCACGCAGGCGAACTGCTCAAGCCAATCAGCAGGAACATTATTCCAAGGGTGATTTTCCGCAAGTGACCGTTTTTCATTGCACATTTCCTGACTGAGGGGAACAAAAATCCGATGCCATGACGGGGCATCCGGAAAGGGCCGAAACCCACCAACGGGAGTGTTTCGAAATAACCCTACAAAACACTGGGCGACATCGGTTGGCGGATCGAGCGCAGAATGTTTGAAAATTCTGTGTGCATCAG
>JAYUVA010000865.1:0-3851 GCA_043754375.1 Candidatus Kuenenia sp.
CCAACCCGAAGCGCCAGCGAGGCAAAAACGGCTGAATTCCTCGCTGGCGCTTCGGGTTGGTATGATCATGAGCCCCAAAAATCACTAAATCAACAGACCCGCTAGCCTTGCGGCTCACTCAACAACATGTCCCTCAGTCCTGACCGCGCGGAGTATACCTCGGACATGAATGTTCAAACTCCAGGAACCGCGATGCCATACCTTTTATGGAAAACCTGGAAATCTCCAACACTAATGCTGGCGAAATTTCTGCATTCGATATCCATCTTTTTCTGACACAATCTCGATCATCACGTCGTGCAGCTTGGATGACAATCGGACTCGATGACGGTCAAGGTTCGTGGGTTTGACTGTGCGGTCAATGTCCAGAAAAGCGTCGATGGTCAAGTGATGTTTGGAAGTCCGAAAGAATGCCAGGAACATCGGGATATTGGAAGTTCCGCGTAGTTTCAGACTGCCGTCCTGATCAGTTTTGACCAGTAACTCGTCGTCCGCCACTTCGATTGTGGTCTTCAGAATCTCACTGCGGTTGCCTTCGCCGTTTCGCAGTCGCTCCTGTTTATCCACCCATTGTTGAGTGACCTCAAGTGCCTGAGTCACAGCAGACAGGCTGGCCAGTGTCACGCACGACTCGGCCGGTGGTAACGCTGAGTCCACTGATGCAGGTGCCGAGTCTGGCGGCGTCAGAGATTGAATCACGGGGACAAGGAGTTCGGGCGTCAGCTTCGATGCTTTCAGCAGAATGGCGTACTTCGTCAACGCTTTATGCAATGGAATCAGGCGCTCGAGTGCTTCAGGAACCAACGAGGTCACCATGACTCTTGCACCGGTGGCTCTGGCGACGGCGTCAGGCGCTTCTGCGCTGTTCTGCCACAGCCAGTCACACGTTGCACGCACGTCCCCGACGAGCAACACAGGATTCTCCCGCCATTGTATCGCAAGTTCGAAGGCTTCATCTCGTTTCATGTCGTCTCAGCATCGGATGGAATGAATGATCAGAAATTGGAAACTGGAAATCAATACTCGTTTTTTTCCTCGCCGGATTGCGACAGCACCGCCGCCTCCTCGCGTTTGGCAACCTGCCGGATTGCACGCTGGTCGCGTTCTTCCGCCAGTTTCCTGATCGCATCCTCCAGCGACATCACGCCCAGTTCACCGTCGATGCGACAGCGCACATTGACGGCATTCTGCTCGGCCTCTTTTGGACCAACGACCAGCATGTAAGGAATGAGATCCATCTGGGCCTCGCGAATCTTGGCCTGCACGCGCGCACTCTGCAGGTCCGTTGTGACCCGGAAACCGGCCTGACGCAACTTGCCCGCGACGTCGGTTGCGTAGTCGTCTGACTTCTCGCTCAATGGCAAAACGCGAATCTGTTCCGGAGCCAGCCACAATGGAAATGCGCCGGCGAAGTGTTCGATCAGCACACCGACGAATCGCTCCATCGAACCGAATGGAGCCCGGTGAATCATCACGGGGCGATGAGTCTTGTTGTCCGGGCCGGTGTATTCCAGCTGGAACCGTTCCGGCAGGTTGTAGTCCAATTGCACAGTTCCCAGCTGCCATTCACGACCGAGGCAATCCTTGACCAGGAAGTCGGCCTTCGGACCATAGAACGCTCCTTCGCCTTCGCATTCGACGAATGACATTCCTTCCTCGGTCAGTACTTTGCGTAGAGTGTTCTCGGCCTTGTCCCACAGTTCTTTACTGCCGATGTATTTGTCGGAATTCGGATCGCGCTTCGACAACTGGACTCGATAGCCTTCCAGCCCGACTGCCTGCAGGACAAACTTCACGAGGTGGAGCGTATCCTTGAATTCCTGCTCGACCTGTTCCGGCGTGCAGAACAGATGAGCGTCGTCCTGAGTCAGTCCGCGAACTCGCAGCATGCCGTTCAATTCGCCGGACTGTTCATACCGATAGACCGTGCCGAATTCTGCCAGGCGGACCGGCAGATCGCGATAACTGCGAGGTATCGCCTTGTACATCTGAGCGTGATGCGGGCAGTTCATCGGCTTCAGCAGGAAGCGTTCCTGCTGCTTTTCCCAGCGACGCAGCACTTCACGCTTTTGCTCATCGTTGCCACTGATCGGGAAGTCCTTCGCTTCGAAGCCAAGGACTTTCGCGGCATCCAGCAGTGTGCGTTCCGCTTCCGGAGTCGGCGGAGCAAGAGCGTCATCGTGCGGATCGAGCGCGCGAATCCAGTAGTCCACCAGTTGCCCGGCGGAATGTCCGAAGATCGGTGCGAACTGGGAATCACGGTAATACGGAAAGTGTCCACTGGTCTCGTACATCTCGACGCGTCCGATGTGCGGCGAATACACCGGTTGATAGCCTCGTCGAAGTAACTCGGCCTTGATAAAATCTTCCAGCGTCGCTCGAATCGTCGCACCCTTCGGTAACCACAAACACAGTCCCTGGCCGACTTCGCTGGAGATCGTAAACAGGCCAAGTCGCTTGCCAAGCACTCGATGATCCCGTTTTTTGGCTTCTTCAAGCTGCTCCAGGTATGCCTTCAGGTCTTTCCTGTCGAACCATGCAGTTCCGTACACGCGCTGGAGTTGGCGACCAGAGGCATCACCCTTCCAATAGGAACCTGCGACGCTGGTAATTTTAAACGCTTTGATCCTGCCAGCATGAGGAATATGCGGCCCGCGACACAGGTCAACGAATTCGCCCTGACGATAAAAGCTCAGCGTCGGATGTTCGGCGAGGCCCGTGCGTATGTGTTCGGTCTTCAAAGTCTGCTTCAGATCGCTGCACAGCTGCAATGCTTCCTCGCGTGATGCCTCAAACCGATCAAAAGGCTCTGCGGCATCGATGATTTTCTGCATCTCACCTTCGATGCGGGGAAAGTCCTCTTCGCTGATCGGAGTCGTCAGATCGAAGTCGTAATAAAATCCGTTTCCTGTCGTCGGGCCAAATGCCAGGCCGACACCCGGAAACAATCGCATGATCGCACGAGCCATCACATGAGCGCAGCTGTGTCGCATCACGCCCAGGGCTTCGGCATCACGCTCTGTGATCAGTTTCAGCGGCACAGGACGCAGGTCTGTGAGGTTGGACAGAGGCCGCATTGAATCCACAACCGTGCCGTTAATGCTGGCAGCAACCGTCGCCTTTGCCAGACGCTCGCCAATACCAGCAGCGACGTCCAGAGCAGAAGCGAAATCCTGGTGTTCGACAATTGTCCCGTCCGGTAACTGAACCTTTATCATGAGTCATTCTTATCGACAGTAAAAACCTGCCCGCTCACATCGCGGCTGCCACGAGAAGTCGCGCGACCGGGCAGAAACACACAGGCGGAGTTTTACCGGCTGGAGCTCCGCACTTCAAACTGGAATGATGCGGGTGGCGGATGAAACCGTCCCGGTCCCGTCGCGGAATTCGTGAGAATCCAAATTAGGTCGAAATTCTCGCGAATCCAGCGACGGCAGATTCTTTTCTGCCGCTCGTCTTGTTTCCCGTGCAGAGGATCATCGGTCGTGAGTGTCGCAAACGAGACTTCGCCTGCCGATGGAAGGTGTTGCGTTCACAGAAAACTCGCCCAAATCGCGGAAAACGTTGAGTTTCCATTTCAGCGTATTGCGTTGACGAGCAGTGTTCATTTATCGTGCCAACACCAATTTTTGCTGTTAATCTCATTCCGCCGCTGCGGAGTGACGTTAACAAGATTCTGTTCCTTTCAAAAGCGAGATTGAATTTATGAGTACTGTGTCCGCACTTCCCTACAAGGTTGCAAATTTAGAGTTGGCCGAATTGGGGCGTAAAGAAATCGAAATTGCTGAAATCGAGATGCCGGGCCTGATGGCTCTTCGTGAAAAATATAGCAAGTCACAGCCGCTCAAAGG
>JAYUVA010000866.1:0-2869 GCA_043754375.1 Candidatus Kuenenia sp.
CACTGCCTCGGTGGAATCCTCGCCGTTGGCTCGGGTTAAACGAAAACGGCCGATGCTTCAGAGAAAAGTCCGAAGCCACCTTTGCCGAGTACTTTTTCGATCCGGTAGCGCCCGATACGCTGAGGATGCACAGCCGGCGTACCGCAACTGCCTCACCAGTTTATAATTCTGCCCCGTCGGCTACTGCAGGATCTCATGCACCACGCGGCCTTTCACATCAGTCAGGCGGAAATCACGGCCACTGTTGCGGTAGGTCAGACGGGTATGGTCAAGGCCACACTGGTGCAGCAGCGTGGCGTGCAGGTCATGGAAGTCACAGATGTTTTCCACCGCATGAACACCAAATTCATCCGTCGCACCGTATGTTGTTCCGCCCTTGATTCCTCCCCCTGCCACGAACACCGAGAATCCTTCGGGATGATGATCGCGACCGTCCGGTCCCGGAGCATGTGGTGTCCGGCCAAATTCGCCCGCCCATAATATCAGCGTACTGTCGAGCATGCCTCGTTGCTTCAAATCTTTCATCAGTGCTGCGACAGCGCGGTCGGTTTGCCGTGCGTTCTTTTCATGTCCCGCTTTCAGACCACCGTGTTGATCCCATGTTCCGTTTGAAAGGCCATAAGGACAATTGATCTGCACAAAACGCACGCCGGATTCGACCAACCGTCGAGCCCGCAAACATTGTCGCGCGTACAGCCGGGTGTTCTGGTCCGGATCATCCAGGCCATACAGCTCGTGTGTTGATTTTGTTTCCTGAGATTCGTCGAGCACATCAGGCACCAGTGTCTGCATTCGCGCAGCGAGTTCATAATTCCGAATGGCACTTTCAACGGCATCGTTGCCGCCAAGACTGGTTGAGAATTCCGCATCCTGCTGGCGAAGGAGATTCAACTTTGCGCGCTGAAGCTCAGGCGACCCTGCGGCCAGCAGATTATCCAGAGGTGCGCCATCGGCTTTCAGGATCGTGGCTTCATAACTTGCGGGCAGAAATCCGCTGCCGAATGCTTCCAGTCCGCCCACCGGAACATGGCCGAAACTCAGCACCACATATCCCGGCAGATTTTCAGATTCGTTGCCAAGCCCATAGCTGACCCACGATCCGAAACCTGGTCGCCCCGCGCGATTGTTTCCGGTATGCAGCAGCAGCACACCGGTCGCATGAATCGGTAAATCCGCTTTCATGGAACGAATCACGGCAATGTCATCGGCACACGACGCGATGTGAGGAAAAAGCTCACTGATCCACATGCCACCGTTGCCGTGCTGCGCAAATTTCCATGGACTCCTGACCCATTTGCGAGTCACGTCACCACTCCACTGCTCACCTTCATGAACCGCAAGATCTGGTTTGGGATCGAAGGTATCGACGTGGGAGACGCCACCGTCCATAAATAGAAAGATGACGTTTTTCGCCGGGCCGGAAAAATGCGACTGCGAATTCGTTACGCCAAATCCACGTTCCTGGCTCAACGCCGACCACGCCAACATGCCGAATCCTGTCGCACTGCTCTGCAGTAGCTGACGACGGCTTAGGGGTGCGGGGGCTCGACCGGGGCAGCGGGAATGATTTCGGGGAAACTGTGGCATAGTTAGAGTCTCACGCGGTTTTATGCTCGCACCGGGCGTGCATCATTGTTGCTCGTGTCTCCGACGCGAGTCTTCCCGCCACGGAGTGACGGGCAACTATGGGCTGAGGGCAAAGCCCGCGTTACGGTATAAAAATGAACTCTTTGAAGTTAAAAACTGCGTGCGCTGCGTCTTTCCAGATGGATCGATTTGACAGAGCATCTGCGGGACTCACGTTGTGGATTCTGGCGAGGTCACTGATGGTCTGTTCAAACCGCTGAAGTTCCGACGATGACGGCGGGCGGCAAAAAGCAGACTTGAACATCCGCGTCAGCCGCTCAGCGGCATCGATGCTACCATCCGCGACGATTGATTCCGACCAGCGATCAGCCATGGCCAGCACGAATGGATCATTCAGCAGTGCCAGACTTTGCGCAGGCACGTTCGATGCATCGCGACGTCCCTGCGCAATCTTGCCGCCTGGAAGATTGAAGGCACTCAGAAACTGAGCGGCTTCCATCAATTGAAACTTGATGTAAATACTACGCCGCCCGTCGCCGTCGAGCGGCCCGACGTACAATCGTTTTTCCGTGTCCGCCGTCGCGCGGTATGGATGAACGCTCGGCCCGTACATGGTGCTGTCCAGACGTCCGGACACTGCCAGAATGCTGTCTCGAATCACTTCCGCCTCTGCCCTCCTTGCGGGATACCATGACAGCAGCAGATTGTCAGGATCTTTTTCACGACTGTCCGCCAACGGTGCGGCTGACGACTGGAACGCACGACTGAGCACCAGTGAACGAATCACCTTCTTCATCGACCATTGATTGCTGGCAAACTGCGTGGCGAGATGGTCGAGCAGTTCTGGATGCGATGGCAATTCCCCGACATGTCCAAAATCGTCCGGCGTGCGAACAAGGCCGTTCCCGAAAATCCAGTACCAGATCCGATTGACCATCACCCGCGATGTCAGCGGGTTGTCAGCTTCAACGATGGCTTCGGCGACCAAAGCTCGCCCGCTGCCTCCGGTTGATGTCGGTGCGATCGATTGCAGATAGACGTTCGCTAGATAAGTCTCATGACTCACATCGTTCCCATCTCGCGATTCATTCGCACGTGTCGTCCGCGACATTGCTTCAAGATACCGCCTTTCAACCACATCGCCGGGTTTCGTGTATTCCCCCCGTGTCAGGACCGGCTGATCAAAACCCGCTCCTTCATCGGCCATTCCGGGTATCGTCCGTGGAAGCGTGATCTGATTCGCTTCAATTTCACGATACTTCGCGATGAGTTGCGCCAGTTG
>JAYUVA010000867.1:0-11366 GCA_043754375.1 Candidatus Kuenenia sp.
ACCGGCCGAACAAATCCGTTCGATAGAATCTTCGCCGCGTTTGTCCGTGGCACCGATGATGCGACCGGTTTCAATTCCTCCGCCAGCCCAGATGTTTGAAAATGCCCGAGGCCAGTGATCTCGACCCGGCTGCATGGTTCCCGCCGGCGCGCTGGCATCGCCGGCACCGGTGCTCGGGGAATGTTCAATCTTTGGTGTGCGACCGAATTCTCCAGTGACGACAACGAGCACTCGCTTGTCGAGACCACGCTGGTAGATGTCTTCAATCAGTGCCGAAACGGCCTGATCATACGCCTTAGCGCGGAATCGCAGAGCATCGAAGACGTGGTGATTGACGGCATGGTCGTCCCAGTTCTGCACGCGGCCACACAGCGGGCCGTTCAGACTGGTTGTCAGAACTTCGACACCCGCTTCGATCAATCGACGTGACATCAGCAGCTGCTGACCCCACGAATTGCGACCGTATCGGTCTCGCGTGCGATCATCTTCCTTTGTCAGGTCAAAGGCATCGCGCGTCTGAGGATTCGTGAGCAGCGTCATGGCCTGCTCTTCAAACTGGTCGAGTGCGCCGAGTTCACCCTGCCGATCGAAGGCGCGTTCGAGAGTGTCCAGATTCTGCCGCAGCGATGAGCGTCGATCGATCCGCTGAATCTCGCTCTGATCTGACAGCCCGATGTTCGGCACGGAAAATGTCGGCAGGTTTGGATCGCCATTCACGGTGAATGGCGAATAGGCGTCGCCCAGATACGCCGGCCCGTTGTATTCCAAAGGCGGCTTGATCCCCACATAAAGCGGCAACGGATTTGTACGAGGACCACTCTGCGAACGCAGATAATTTGTGACGGTCATCCAGTCGGGGAATTTTGGCTTGGGCTTGTCGCGTGTATCGGGATCTCCGGACAACATCTGCATTGAACCGGCAGGATGTCCGCCGGCTGTCTGCCGCATTGACCGCAGGACTGTGAACTTATCAGCGATCGCCGCCTGCATCGGGAGCAGTTCCGTGAACTGCAAACCGGGGACATTCGTGTCGATTGTTGAGAACGGACCGCGATATTCGCTGCCAGATTCTGGTTTTGGATCATACGTATCAATGTGCGAACATCCGCCCGGCTTCCAGACCATGATGACGGCCGTCTTTTCGCTGGCCGGTTTTCCACTCACTTCGTTCGCCTCAGCATTTGCCGCCTGCAACCGCAGCAGCCCAGGCAGACTCATACTGGCAAACCCGGCCAGTCCCATGCGGATAAAACCACGACGCCCGGCCGAGCCAAAAGCGTATGGTCCGGGACATCGGACGACGGATGATGCAAAAAATGGATCGCTCATAGTGTCACCGGTTGAGGAAAAATGTCAATTCTTTTCGTTTAACCGCGTGGGCATCGCCCCGCGCTTTTCTGGTGAGCGCGGCCCGATGGGCACGCGGTTAAACGATTTACTTCACACGAATCGCTATTGGTTCGGACAACACAATATCCGCAGTATCTCTTGGTGCCGCCAGATCCGTTGCCAATTTGAGTTTCGCGGCAGCGGCAGCGACCGCAGCATCGGTCGTTTGTTTCTTCGCCGTCGCTTCGGCCACAGCAGCGTCGGCTGCGGCTTTGGTATCAGACGCTGCAGCGGCCGCTTCAGCCGTCAATCGCTCAACGTCTGCCGTGGCCACTGCAGCTTCTTCTGTCGCTTTTTTCTGAGTCGCTTCGGCAGTGGCCACGGCCTCCGGATTGTATCGGTATTTCACCACTGCACTGCCATAGAATGCGATCAGATAATCACCTGGCGGAGTTTTCAGTGCCGCCAGATCCAGCACAGCTTCCGATTGATCGGCGTCCAGCGAGACATCAAAACGCGGCACCTGTTCGAACCCCACTCCGAATGTTCTTAGTTGCAAAGTTGATCCGGAAAACTCACTGCGGCGAGTATGCACGAGCGGAATCGTCAGCTTTTCACCAGCCGCAACCTCCCAAACCTTCTTCTCACTCGCCGAGATTGTGATCGGAGCGAACTCAGATGTCGTGACCGAGATTGGCAACCCCGTGACCAGACGAGGACTTGGAATCTCACCCCACGAATCGACAATGGGCCACGCCATCGCCGCCATGTGAACCGGCCTGGTCGTCGTGGCTTCGCCGAGAGTTGCTCTGCCGTAGAACGAGACATTCGCAAACGCGCGAGGTGCGTTCTGATCGGCGGTGATGAGCATAATGCCGCGTGTCTGGCCAGCCGGGATCTTCAGTCCCTGAGCCGTCACGCCCTCAGGCAAGCCTTCCATCACCAGTTCAATGGCACCATCGAAGCCATCTCGTCGCACGGCCACAACTTCCAGAGCCGTTGTCGCACCGGCGCGCAGTGCGAGCGGTTTGGAAAGTGCGTTGCGGTCGCCGTTGCGGAGCTCCATATGCAGCCCCCATGCCGCGACAGCAAAATCGGGCGCCGCTCTGCGAATCACGAGGCGATAGACGTTGCGCGCGTCGTTGCGAGTCCCGCCGAACAGATCCGTCAGCTGCAGGCGATGCACGCCGTCTTCTTTGATCTCCAGCTTCCCGATGATATCGGCAGAACCACCGTCGTAAGGAGGTCCGTCGTAAGCATAGCCATTGCTGGATGGTTTCATCGGACTGGCGATGTCTGTAAATTCCGCCACATCGGTCAGTTTTTCATCGGCCCCGGCCCCGCTCACGTGCTGCACAAGGACCGCTGGATCGGTCGGACGTCCCAATCGCTCAGACGCAACCTCCACCCACCACACATCTCCTTTTGTCGCAGCAAATTCAAATCGGTCGACATCAGCCGCCGGAAAGAAATTCCCGCCAATGTCACAGGGCAGCGAAATCTTCTGAGCCTGAACCTGCTCGTTGTTAGGCTCTGTCTCAGATGATGCAACGCTGGCCGCAAGTCCTGCCGGTGGCCATGAGAATGAGTTGACGGTTTTCGTCGATGCAAATTCCGGAATCGCCGCATCCGCTGTCAGTTCCTGCAACGCCAGTCGGTAGTAAAACGCAGGACCGCCTTTGAAAGTCAGCTCGTGAACTTTGATCACATGCCGACCGTCCTCAGGGGCTGTAAAATCCAGCGTGCCACCACGGCGTTCGACGACCAGATCGCGACCGGCCGAGTCACCGATAATCAGCACTGCGTCGAGTTTCGAATCAATACCTCGCGATGCGCAGTTGACGATGTATCGATGCCCCTTGACGGCATCAAACCAGTAATGATCGACGGCTTTGGTTGTCATCACAGCATTGCAGATGGAGTTGACTTTCAACTCCATGGCCGTCGCCAGCGTCGTGTTCAGTGTGGTCTGTGTGACTTCCGGCAACGTGTCGATGCAGAAAATACGCGCGGACGAAATGCCCAGACGCGTCATCAACCGAGCCTCGTGGACTCCCGTCGGGCAATCCGCAGCAATTGTCACAATGTACTTGTTCGCTTCCGGCTGACCGCTTGCATCGAGCTTCGGTTTGGCGGTCAGCCCTGGATGCGTAAACATCAGCTCGCTGACGTCTTCGATGTTTTCGCCACTGATGGTGATTTCCACCTGCGTGCCCACCGTTCCACCCATCGGCATGGTGGTCAGCAGTCGCGGGAGTGGCAGGCAGACGGATTGCGCATGAACTGATTGCGCAACAAGCATCGCTATCAGAAGACACTGAAGCAGCGTGCTGGAGCGTCTTACTTGACCATAAATCTTGTTGAGTTGAGACATAAGTATTCGAATCATCTTATTCGCCCCGCAAGATTCCGATTTAGCCCCATTTGAATGCTTTGAAGTTTCAGCTGCCACCGGCCCTCCATTTCCGAAATATCCTGAACGGTTGCTGCAGATCCTGCAACTTCGAGTATCGAGACTTGGTAGTCACTCGGGTCTCGGTTTTTGAGACCTTTGTTTCCACCGTGTCCAGTTTGCAAATAGTTCTGCCACCTTCCCCAAAAACCGTTTTCTCCTGTAGCAGATCCGACGTATTGCTCTTTGGTTTTTGGGCAGGTGAGAAGGTAGATGCCGTGAGATGACTTCAGGGCCGAAATCCACGACAAAGGCAAAACGTCCAGCTTCGACCGTGGTCGAATGAAATTCAGGTAACCCGGAAATGGCTCCTCAGTGAACGACCTTCTAAGTTCCGTGATTTCTTTATCGTTGGTCGCCGCGTATTGCGCCCAGACAATCTTGGCTGCACCCCAGTCGATAAACATCCGGCCAATCAATTCTGCTAGTTTTTTGTCTCGCACCAGATTGTAGCCGTCGCAACCGCCTTTCTTTTCGATGCCGCCTTCAATATGCGGCATCGGTGTGTCCCGTTCCCAAAGCGCTCGATACTCTACTCGATACAGGCCAGCAAACATCGTCTCATCATTCAGATTGACGACGAAGACGCACCAATAAGGTGCTGAAAACTTGCTGCGGTTTTCAATCTTCTGACTTGACTGATAAAGATCAAATTTATCACGATCATCACGCCATAATTCGTACGGACTGCGACCCTTTGTCGCCCGTTTGTCTTTGTGTCGCATCAGGCGTACATCAGCGGGATCCACTTCTACAGAACGCAAGAGCGTATTCAGCATTATTGGCATTTGAACTTATCCAAATTACGGCAGCTCGTCGCCCGTCAGCAATTTCGCGGAGTGATGAATCGCAACAATCCAGACACATCCATCTTCATGCCGATAAATCACTCGATACGAGCCTTGATAAATCTCTCGATAGATACCTCGATCATCTTCCGGCAACCAAGCTCCCGAATCTGGTTGACTGGAAAGCCCTCCGATTCGATATATCAGCCGCGAAGCAAATCGTTTCGCACGAACCGATGAGTCTCTGCTGATGTAGTCAATCAATGCGTCCAGATCATCCAGTGCTCGTGGAGCCCAGATTATTTCAGCCATTTATCCAGCCTCTGCATGGCAGCTTCGTGAGAAACCCCTTCTCCACGAGCCAACTGGTGCTCGGCTTGATCAATCTTGTCGAGCAAATGCAGCCGCTCAATCAACGCATCGACGTTGACGTTGTCCGGAAGATCAGCAATGACCTGCTGGATTTGATTTTTCTTCATTCTATTTGCCTGATTTTGAGGTAGGCCGGACCAAGCGCAGCGCAGTTCCGGCAGTTGCCTGCTCATAGTGGACATTTTTCCGGGGCCTCACGGCCCCGGCATTCGTTGTGCCAGCCCTCCGGGCCTAAACGCAAATCTAATGATTAAACAAGAACTCTTTCGTATTGATCAACGCCCAGATCAGATCCTGGAAGTTTTCGGCATTGGCTTTCTGGGCATCGATCGGACTACCAGCCGCATCGACTCGTGGTTCTGCAAGATAATCCAACGCCACTTTCAATTCATCGGCACGCGGCTCACGTGAGAATGCAGCCATGTACAATTCGTGGATTCTTTGTTCCGCAGGTTGTTCTGATTTCGCCAGTCGGTCTGCTCGACCGCTGCCCGTGGCGAGTTTGGCTTTGATGTCTCCGGCGTTCATCAGATGCAGGCTCTGTGCCAGACTCGACGATTGCACGCGTTCGCATTCGCAGACGCTTTCGTTCTCCGGCCGCCCGAAGACCTTCAGAAACGGTGAGGCGTTGTTGTAGCTGTTATCCGGCAGAGCAATTGCGCGCGTACCGGTCGGGAGATTCGGGAAATCCGTTTGAGCCCCCGTCAAATCGTCAATGGCATCCAGCATCACCTCAGCCTGCAGTCGACGAGGATAATAGCGTGAGTAGTTCTGCTGATCCGCATCGTTGTACTGGTTCGGGACGGAACTCAGCTGATATGCGTTCGACCGCGTGATGACTCGAACAAGTTCCTTCAGATCAAAGCCGCTGGCATGGAAATGTTGTTCCAGAGCCGCCAGCAACTCAGGATTTGTCGGCGGGTTCGTGTCGCGAATATCGTCTTCAGGTTCAATCAGGCCTCGTCGAAAGAAATGTTTCCAGTAGCGATTCACCAGGGCCTTCGCGAAGAACGGGTTCTCCGGGGAACTCATCCAATCCGCCAGCTTGAGTCGCGGGTCTTCGTCCGGAGCAATCGCAGGGATCGCATCGCCCAGTGCCGCAGGTTTCAGCGTCAAACCAGTCTTGATATTTGCAGCCCCGGCGACACCGCGTTTGTGGAAGATAAGGTCTTCGCCGCGCGTCGCTGAAGGCTTTCTGCCGACCTGTGTGAAGAAGGCGGAAAAGCTGTAATAATCATCCTGGCTCCAGCGTTCGAACGGATGGTGATGACACTGAGCACACTGCATCCTTACGCCAAGGAACAACTGAGCCACATCTTCCAACTGCTGCTTCGGTTCCTTCACACGCTTGTACCATGCCACCGGCGGATTGGCGATCACCGTACCGGTGGCCGCCAGCAGTTCACGCACCAACTGATCGTATGGCTTGTTCGCGAGCAGACTGTCTCGCACCCATGCGTAGAACGCAAAGTTCGAAGTCATGTCGCTGGCATCATCACGGCGATTCTTCAGCATCGCCGTCCATTTGTTTGCGAAGAAGTCCGCATACTCGGGACTTCGCAGCAGGCGGTCAACAACCTGATCGCGTTTGTCGGCGTCCTGACTGGTCAGGAATGCCATTGATTCTGCGTCATTAGGAAGGCGACCAGAAATGTCCAGGGAGACACGGCGAAGAAACGTCGCATCGTCACAAACCGGCGACGGGGGAACTCCGATTTCCTTCAGATTGCCGAAGACGAAATCATCCACAAAATTCTTTGAGGCGGGCACGCTGTCCACCGGAGCACCTAACGGAACCGACGCATTGAAGACTGCGACCTGCCCCTGATACCGCACCATAATGGCGACCTTGCCAGGAATGTCCGAAATCTGCACGAGCCCGCCATCGGCAACATCCGCCATGCTCTTATCGTTGGATTCAAACAAGGCGAATCCCGTGACATCTCGTTCATTTCCGTCCGCATATTTCGCGATCGCCTTCAGTTGCTGTGCCGCGTTTCGCATCACAGTACCGCGACCTGGCTGAATCTCAATGCTCGTCAATTGCGGAGCTGTGTCTCCATCGTAAGCAGCCCCTTGTCGAATCCAGTTCAGCAGCAGCGCATATCCCTCGGACTCGGTCTGCAGGCGAACTCCGCCACCATGCGGCATCTTCCCTGCCGCTTTCCTCAGAAGCAGACTGCGTTCCGGAGCGGCCGGAAACAATCTTCGACCGCGACCTTCTTTGACAAGATGTTCGTAGTCTTCCTGAAACTCAAAACCGAGCAATGAAAGCTGAAACCCGTTCTGTCCGCCACCGGCTTTCGCATGACAAACGCCCGCATTACAGCCCGCCTTTGTCAGCACCGGCATGACGTCGTTCACAAAGCTGACGGCACGATTCTCTTCGCCACCCGATGCGGGCCGAAACAGAATCAGCACCGCCACAGCGGAAAGCCACAGCATACACAGTTCGTGGCGCGGGATCAGGTTGTGTTTTACTAAGGCCATACGTCAACCGATTTTAGGCCATGTGGAAGGATGCGACGGCAGGAATTTGTCGCACTGGTGGTGGTGGGAATCCGGCAGGTCGAACCAGTCGGACCCATGTATTTTACGGAGAAAGGACGCCTGACGTCTATCTTCAAACCGAAATTTGAAGAGTGAACAGGAAAGCCCAACCCTGAGAATCATCACCCGAGGCCCGCACGCAGCAAAAACGCGGGAATGCATTGGGGACGCGTTCATGAAGCTCGGCCCAAATCTGCGATTCCTGTAGCCTGGACATTCTTGTCCAGGATATTGGCCGGGTGACGGACATGAATGTCCATCCTACATAGGTTCTTCCGGCAGGCTTTTGGCATTCCAGAAGCCCGAGAATTGTTTGTCTACGCTCCGCCAGCGGCAAAAAGAACTGATGGCGGCGTCGATCCAGTCGAGATCGCTTTCCGGATCAGGCACGTCCGGTACAGTGCCCACGCCCGGCATCGATTCCGCAAACTTCAGCCACCGCGACGTCCACTCGTCTGAATCGTCCGGAATGCGAATCTGTTCTACCAGCAGAATCCGATTCAAGATGCTGCGCAGGATTTCTGGCAGAACGAGCGACTGAAATTCAACGGACTGCACGAGTTGCCTCTTCGCGACCACGCGTGGATTCACCAGCAGCAAGGGTTCATCCGCGAAATCCAGCCGCCAGACTTCTCGCCCCAGATCCTGGGCGCGCACCGCCAGCAATGGAACGCGACTCAACGATTGCTGTTCCGCATTGCGGGGCGTGACGCGATCACCAACTGCCAAAAGTCGCCCGCGCGGTTCTTCGGTGGACACGACCTTGATACGAAACCGCAGTCCGGCGAGCGTGCCGAATTCTGACAGGCGACAACTGGCTGGTGGTGTCAGATTGCCGACCGTGCCAAACTCAAAGCGGACAAGTTCCAGTTGCCGGAATGCCTCAATGATTACAGCTGCCGAATCCGGGAAACCATAACTTCCAAGTTCAAGTTCTGCGCTGAACGTCTCAATCCCGCCAATTCCAGTGACGCTGATCGTCACATGATTTTTCGAGATTCGTCGCCGACCGGTAAAGTTTAGTCGAGGCATAGGGGGGGGGGTTGGAAAGTGTCTGTCAGCCGTGTGTTGCATTAACCTCTTAATCTTAATCGCTCGCTGCAACGCCGGAATTGCGAGAGCTCCGCGATCTGGTCACTAACCAAGGGCGAGAATCGATTAGGATCATGATTAAGATTAAGAAGGGTCCATCATGCCACCAGATAACCGCGGCAGACAGAAGCATGGCCTCCAGCCGACGAGTTTCATTGTCCCGGTGCCCGTCCGCCGGGAAGATTTTCACGCGGAACTTCACCTTCCGGAGTTTCGGGTTTCTCTTCTGCGGATTTTTCACCCCAGCCAATCATTTCCATGACCTTTTGGGGAAGACTCCTGACATATGGCATCGCAAAGTAAACCACCAGCGCCATCACAGCCAACATGATCAACAGGCCAATCATGCTCATCGCATTGCGGCCCATGTCCTTGATCTTTCGCTTAAGGTGAAACATTTTTTGAGCCTTATCCACATTCTTGTAGAGACTCTGCATGTCTTCCTTGCGAATCGAGATGGTTTTTCGGGCGAGTGATTCTTCGACAGCTTTTGCGAATTCAGGGAACTGCGCAAGTGGATAGTATGTGCCGTCGGCTGAGACCTTGGCGCGGGCTTTCGCTGTGATTTTTGCACTGGCCAGCATCTTGAGCAGACGACCGGTCGAGTGCTTTTCCACGACAGTTTTGCCGCGCTCGTCTTCGAACTGGACATACCAGATGCGAGTCGCCCCCATGGCGGCATCGGTCATGGAACCCAGTGTAGAGGCACCTGGCATTTGCGTCGCGGCCACCGACTTACGAAGTCCCTGTGTTCCTCCCAGAATTGACGGATTCGCCCCGCCACCACGACTCGATCCGCCTGGCACCGCGCCGTCAATAAAACTCAATGCATCTCCGTGGATTCCTAAAGCGACAAGATCACGCAGAACTTCGTCGCAATTCTTGTATCGGTGGTTGGGATCTTTCGCCATCATCTTGTCGATGATCAGATCCAGCCGCTCCGGAATCTCAGACCTTAAGCTGCGTGCGGTCGGATAGGCGCCCTTTTCTTTGGCAATGATCAACTCCAGCGCAGTGCTGCCCATGAAGGGCAACTTTCCCGTGAGCAGATGATAAAGCGTCGCGCCAAGGGCGTAAATGTCAACGCGTTCATCAACATGTTTCGCGTTGCGCGCCTGCTCCGGGGCCATGTACAGCGGAGTGCCAAGTCCTGTACCGCTTTGAGTCATGGAGACCTCTTCGTCCATTGCCTTCGCAAGTCCGAAGTCGGCAACCTTGACGACGCCCTTCTGTGTGACCAGAATATTGTCCGGCTTGATGTCGCGATGCACCATGTTCTGTGAATGCGCATGCTTCAGCGCTTCCCCACTGATAATAGCGACATACACAGCATCAGCCACACTGAATCGTCCCAGCTGGTCCAGCCATTTCTGAATGCTCTGACCATCAATGTATTCGATCGCAGCGAAATGAATTCCCTTATAAGAATCGACCGCATAGATCTTTACGACGTTCGGATGGTCAATCTTTGCCATCGATTTCGCTTCACGCTCAAACCTCGCAACGAAGTCACCTTTCCTGGCCAGCTCTTTAGACAACGTCTTCAGCGCAACCATCCTGTCCAGACTGATCTGGCGAGCCAGAAAGACTTCGCCCATGCCCCCTTTGCCGAGCTTCTTCTTCAGCTCAAAATCGCCCAGACGCTGAACACGACTTGGGTCGGACGACTTCTGTTTGTTTTTTTCTTCGGCCAATGCTGTGATTCCGCAACTGATCCGGTGGTCGATTTGACAGTGCAGCGTATCGCTTTTTTTTGACCTGAACAACTGTTTTCCCTATTGTCCGTCCAGAAGTGTCCGGTTCCCCACGTTCTGCCCTACGAGATCGCCGCCAACAGCCGTGTCAAAGCCTGACGAACACCGTCCGTCTGGCGGGAGTGGCGGATACTGCAGGGATTTTCACCCGTGTTGGCATCGGACGCAGAGTCGGGTTTCAACTTCAACTGCGCTGTCATCGCCTTAATTCCGCGCCGGGCTATGGCCAGCCAGGCGACGCCGTCCAGTCCGACCGGTGCGTCAGGGCCAAGATGACCGGTGATTGATATTGCAATGGTGGCGTGCGGGGTCCGGATCAAGGCCTGTGTGGCCATTGATTCGGCGACTTCACGACTCACGACGTCGTGCTGCTGAATCGTATCGGCAGAAACTCCCAGCCACGCGACCTTGCTGTCGATCTGATAGACGACGAGCGATCCGGCAAGTCGTCGAGACATCCCGGGCACACGAGCCAGCGTCGCTGCAATCAATCCTGCTGTGCAGCTTTCAGCGAGTACCAGGACGTCTCCGGTTTGCTCCAATGCGTGGAAAAGCTGCGTGGCGAGGCGATCAAGTTCCTGGTGTAGTTGTGGTTGTGTCAATCTTACTCCACGAGTGCTCTGTGAGTGATGGATTTATGGGTTGTGTGCCACTGGCGCTGCCAATGTTTCATGCCGATGGAGAACACTGGCAGAGCCAGTGGCACACATCAAATCACGGTTGAGTATCGCACATTCGTTTAACCGCGTGGGCAACGCCCCGCGCGTGGGAATCGATCCAGCGGGACGATGCTCGCGCGGCCCGCCAGGCACGCGGTTATACCTCACGCGGCCACGACTGCCACATTTTCGAGATTCTGGAGAGCGACAGGTGCGAGAGGCGTACGGGCTGTCCGTGGCTGATTTCCGTGCGATTCATTCGGTTGTCCCTCATTCGGTTGTCTCCCTGCGTCGCATGAAATGCGACAACCGAATGGGGACAACCGAATTGACAAAATCGCCGGAAACACTTCCGTACAAAAACCGGGTG
>JAYUVA010000868.1:0-2699 GCA_043754375.1 Candidatus Kuenenia sp.
GGGCGATGCCCCAGGCGTGTCCTGAGTGAGATTGCATACCAATCCCGTGAATGTCATTCTTCAGCAACAACCGATCCGCGCTTCACGCGAAAGTGCATCGTGGTGTGCTGAGTCGGTGCGGCTGCTTTGGAAAAACCGAAATCGCTTCATTGCAGAATCAGAACGTCCTGCCGCTTGGGAAGCGTGCGAGCGTTCGCTGCTGAAGTTTCCTGGGCGGGCTCGCGAAGCTGATGATGTTCAGGACCTCGTCGTTCATGAGATCTTGTTGGAACAGGTGGAACTTGATTGTGACAAACATATCATCGAAATACGTCAGCGCTTTCATCGTTCGATTTGCGACTCTCACGCTGGCGGCGTTATGGATCTCGCCAGCCAGTGTACAAGGCACGGAAGTCACCGGCAGCGTCGTCGATGCAGGAACTGGCAGTGCCTTGCCCTGCCGATTGTACGTTCAGAATACGGACACGCGCGCCTGGCACTTTGCAACGTCAACAGATTCGGCCGGTACCGCAGTCGAATATCGCAAACAGATCGGGGCGACACCGTCTGTCGAAATGCACACGACACTGTCTGCCTCAAGGTTCCAACTGCTGCTCGAGCCCGGCACGTATCGCGTTCGCGCAGAACACGGCAAGGAGTTTGTGCCCGCCGAGACGGAGATCACTGTTGGCACGGCGCCGTCTGAGTTTCAACTTACGCTGCACCGTTTCGCCAACATGCCGCAGCGCGGCTGGTACTCAGGCGACACTCACGTTCATCGAACAATGGCCGACCTGCCGAACCTGGTCCTGGCGGAAGATTTGAACGTCGCATTGCCATTGAATTACTGGGTGCGTGACAGTACAGAGATTCCATCTGCGTCTGGCCCGGCGATGGAGGCCAAACCGATCTGTGTCGATGCCACGCACGTCATCTATCCGATCAATACGGAATACGAAATCTTTTCGGTGGATGGGAAGCGGCACACTCAGGGGGCTGTCTTTGTGCTGAATCACAGGACTCCTCTGAATCTTCCAACACCGCCCTCGCTTCCGGTCGCCGAAGAAGCGCGGCGTCAGGGGGCGATCCTGGATCTGGACAAACATTCGTGGGCGTGGTCGATGATGATCGTCCCGGTCATGAATGTGGACCTGTTTGAGCTCAGCAATAATCATAACTGGCGAACTCAGTTCGGCTTTCCGCAGTGGACCTTCGAAAATGCTCCGGACTGGCCGGAAATTGAACGCAACGAAGCCGGTTTCACGGACCTCGGCTGGACCGAGTTCGCCATGCAGACATATTACGCGTTGCTGAACTGCGGTTTTCGGATGCGAGTCACGGGCGGCACAGGATCGGGCGTGCATCCCGTTCCGCTGGGTCACGGGCGCGTTTATGTACACACAGGCGAAGAGTTCTCGTACAAGAAATGGATGGAACACCTCAACGCTGGCCACAGCTTTGTGACCACGGGCCCGCTGATCGATGTGCGCTTCAATCAGCAGCTTCCCGGCACCACATGGTCGGATGACTCCGCCGAGCACACGATCGAAGTCCGTGGTTCGATCCTCACTGCAAACCCATTGCGGTGCATCGAAATCATTCGCAACGGCGAAACCGCTCAGAGCCTGACAATCGAACCTGAACGCACATCCGAAGGAGCGTGGAAATATGCAATCGACGTCAGCGAAACCCTGCGCGGTTCCGGATGGCTCGCGGTGCGATGTTTTGAAAAACTGCCCGACGCCAAAGTCAGTTTCGCACACACGAATCCGGTGTTCGTCGATGTGCTGAACACTCCGTTAGTACCGCGTCGCCGCGATGCCGAATTCTTCGTCCAACGCATGGATGAAGAGATCGCACGCAACACCGGATTCCTGCCGGATGAATCGCTGGCAGAATACCGAAAAGCCAAAGCGATCTACGAGGCGGTGCTTGAGCGGGCAAAGTAGCCATCACGCTCCGCCGTGATGAGCCCAATGGCAGTTCACGTTGATGAGCCAGTCACTTGCACGAATTCAATCATCCCAGCGGTCAGATTATCAACCTGGCTGTATCAGCCGCATGGTCCCAAAAAGGCTCGTCTCGGCGGAGCGAGACGGCTACATTCACCGCACGGCACCACCGTTGACGTTGAACACCTGTCCGGTGATATAGCTTGCGTCATCGCTGAGAAGGAATCTTGCCATCTTGGCAATATCCTGCGGTTCACCCCACCGCTTCAGCGGTGTTTCTGTGATCACTCGTTGTTGCCAGTATTCGCTGGCACTCTCGCCCCATGTCGTCCGTATCCAGCCGGGAGCAATGCAGTTGACCCGCACATGCGGTGCGAGGCTCACGGCGAGCGATCGGCTGAAACCCATGATGGCATTCTTGGCCGCGGCAAACAGTTCACCGCTGTCGCCTTCCATGCCGCGATCCGCCTGATCCCAGCCGATATTCAGAATCGCTCCGCGTCCCTGTTCCAGAAATCGCCTGCCGAATGCACGAGACAGTTCAATCGTGCCCATCACATCCGTCTGAATCAGTGCATTCAACTTATGAGCAAACTCAGCGCCGCGAAGTTCCGTCGTCAGTAAGTCCGCACCCGCGTTGTTGACGATCGCATCCATGCGACCTGAATCGAAAGCGGCTCGAACCAGCCTTCTGCGATCCTGTTCGTCGGAAACGTCGGCAGCAATCACATCAGCCTGCACGCCCAGCGTCCGAGCTTCCTCAGCCAC
>JAYUVA010000869.1:0-3450 GCA_043754375.1 Candidatus Kuenenia sp.
GTCATCCTTGAGTCTGCGGGTCACATTCAGAAACTGGCGAGCGCTTTCACCGTCTCTCCAGAACTGGACCAGGAAGAAATTTCCGCCCGGCCCGGCATACGGGTCGAACGCTCGATAACGTTCACGGAGCGGACTGCCAACCTTCTCAAGGAGGTAATAGGTTCGGCGACGGATGTTCAGGCGGCGAAGATACGGACGCACCTTTCCGTGAACCCGAATCGTTTGCCGGCCGGTATCTTTCGACGCTGGTTCAGTCATTCAAAGCAGCCATTGGTTCGAGCCTGGAGTCCGTCAGAATTGTCACAGGTGTCAGCGAACGTGTCGGCTGACACGGATATCTCACACTGATCAGGAAAAACGCATCTAAGTCGTTGGCGCACAAAGACAATTGAGGCAAACAGGTTGGCCAGCATGGGAGTCATCATGCTGGCCGGTCAGACAGCCAACTTTCTGGGGTTTGAAGACCCGGATTCACGGTGCCAGCATCTCTTTCTGAACCATCAAGTCGCCGTATTTGTTGAGCAGGTCCTGAGCCCGTCGCAACAGGTCTGCATTGGCAGGATTCTTGAGTCCTCCCGGAGGCCTTGTTCCGGAATTCGCCAGGAATGCCATTTGGTACGAGCCGCGTGGCGTCGGTTCGAGAGCCCCCTGTGATGTCAGGAAGGCCAGCGATGCCGGACCAGAAGCATTGTCCGTTCGGTATCCGTGTCCTTTGCTCACAAACGCCGATAGCAAACTGCGAATGGCTGGAAGGTCTTTTTCAAATTCGCGTTCAAGTTTTTTAAGTTGCTGATCGGCTGCCAATGATTCTGTTTCTACCTTGATGGCTTCCGATTGGGCTCGCACTTTTGCCTCCTGCAGCCGCGTCTCCTCGGCAATTCGGTCCTGTTCCGCTTTGGCAACTTGATCCGCCCGGGTCTCCTCAGCCAGACGTTTCTCGAGTTTTCTCTTCGTCTCCTTATTTACCAACTCCGACTCAAGTCGCTCCAGTTCGGCAGTCTGCTCAGCTTCAGCTGCGAGCCGGGCCGCTTTGAGAGCAGCTGACAGATCTTTGACTTTCTGGGTGTCACTATCGTTGATCACCTGCTCCAGTGTTTGCTGACTGGCTACTTGTGACGCTGTTTCCTTCAGGATGGCGTCCAGCAGTAACAATTGTTGTTCCATAGAGTCACGAGCTTTGCCAAGTAGCCGACTCAGGTCTTGCAAGCTTTGCTCATGTACAGGAGTAATTACATGCTTATCATTATCGTTTGGCGTCGATTCGACCAGCGCTGTCAAAGCATCCAACGATTCACTCCAGGCTGTCAATTCGACTTCCGTCGGTCGCTCCCGGCCTGACAGTTCATCAACCATTGTGACATGTACGGGACTGCTGGCGATGCGACGACCCGAGTCACCCGTCATAAGCCCGGAAGTCTTTGCTTTCCAGTCGGCGACGAGCTTTCTCAGCGACTGAAGTCGAGTTAGAGCAACGGACGATTCTCGCCGCAGGTCAGCAACTTTGGCTCGTGCGACGGCTTGGTTTGATTTGGCTTCGTCGATGTGATCTGACAAGAGTCGCATATGACTGTCAAAGTCGGCGACTTTCTTTCGCATTAATTCCACCTCCGCAATGATCGAGGTGTCACCCTGCTGAATGCGAGTGTTCACGGCCGCGATTTCGGACTTGGTAAAATCGACATCGTGCTGCAGCGCCGCTGCCTGCTGCCGTGTGTTTCGTTCAAACACAAACAAAACAATCACAATTACGAGCCATGTCAGGATGAGTTTTCGCATCGTGGGCCGTATGACGCCAGCCCACCAGCTTTCTTCAGTGGTCTCGGAACTCATGTGCGTACTCCAATCTCAAAATGGGAACAGTTTTGTCAGCGAAAGTTTTGGCTGAAAACGTGGCACACAATTGCAACAGCGATGAAGATCGCCGGGATGAACCAGCTTGTATGCCGATACATTCCGGCAGCCAGCCAAAGCGCAGTGAGGAACTGCAGTCCGATTGAAGCCGTTGTCAGATTCGACCAGATGTCGGCTGTCGGATTGCGAGCAGCGATTGCTCGATCAAAGGAAGTCTGCAGGATTGAACCTAATGTTCCTCCGATACATATCAATGACAACAATCCTGAGACACTCCCTCGATCTGAGACCAGGGTCAGCCATATCGATGCCACCGCCAGCAAGATTGAAGCTGTCATAAGCCATGGCCATCGCTTCGCGGCTGAACTCACTGTCCGGTTGGCCGTTTCATCACGCGCCACGGCCTCGCGTCGCTGAATCTCCGACTGAACTTCTCGTGGCCCCCAGCCAGTCAGGACGAAAGTTCCGATGATGACTGCCGGTTCGTAGCCGATTATGGGTTCATCACGCAGTCGAACGTCGGCCCATTGGTCAGCACCGACATCACGCTCAATGATTCGCTCTCGAATGATTGTGCCGTCAATCACCTGCACAAACGGGTAGAGCCATGCAGGGATTGCTTCACACAGCCGCTGTACTTGCGGCGGCATCACCACGCGGCTGTCACGGACCGACGTGCGGATGGCCTGCATGACGTCATGCTGATGACGAGCAAACCGGTGATGGTGACGTCCTCGTCCGACTGTCTGTTCGATTGTTCTCCGACCAATGACCTGCCGCCCGTTCCCAGCGTCCCTTTGATTGACTGCTTGAAATCTCTCCTCGGACACTTGTTCGGACGCACCTTCATTTTCCTGAATGATGACTCGCTTAAAGAAGTGATAGGCACAGCAGTTGTTTGGGAGCCATTCAACGAGCCCAAACAGTTCTCGATCCACCATCTTCGCCAGCAGGTCAAAGAACTGCTGGCAGAAGTCTGCGACTGCCTGTTTCAGCGCCGACTCAAGTCGCGTCTGTATTTCTGACTTCGCGCGCGATACGAGTCGTGCGTCCACGACATTCCGGGCTGGCATCCATGCATCGACACTTGATTGCAACATTTCGTTGAGCTTCGATTTCACGGCGACCGCTTTTGCCTCGACGTGCGTTTCACCCTGTTCCTGCCGAAATTCCAGATTGGCAATGCAGGCGGTCCGCACCATCGCGTCCACATCGCGACGAAAACGATCCAGCTGGTTCAGACTCAGGATGTATGCGGCGACAAGCTTTTCAGAGGAGTCATCCGGCGTTGCCGTTGTTGACCACTCAAGTTTGGTCCAGATGCCTTCCCCAACGACATCCTTAAGTTGACGCTGCTCAATTGTTGGCGTCAGCTGACGGATGCGTATCTTGCGTTCGGGTTTACGGTCAGTCCAGTTCAGGGGAAAGCGGCGACCGAGGACTTCGAGTTCGAGTGATTCTGCGTTCATGTCCAACGTCGTGGTGTTCATGCGGAATTCTCCAAGAGTCAAAAAGGTTGTTCAAGAAAACTGATCGATCGTTGAGGGCGCAGCGTCCAGCGGAGCCCGTTTCGGGTCGCATGCCGCCCCAGCGGCATCG
>JAYUVA010000870.1:0-6416 GCA_043754375.1 Candidatus Kuenenia sp.
GTTCCGCCAAACAGCATCAGCGACTGCAAAACGTCGTTCCAGATGGCTGCCCTGAATCCACCAACACTGCCGTAGACTGTTGCTGAGAGCCCGACTGAAACAATAATCCAGTACAGGAAGGAGGCGCGCATCATGGTCGGTTCTGCAGCGGTGGGATCAATCCACTTTGCAATCGGATCAATTGTGTCCGCCGGAATCAGAGTTCCTACCATCTGTGTCAATGCCAGTGATCCAACATAGGTGACCATCGACATCCACCCCAACCGCAACAGTAGAAACAGCAGGCTTCCGATGATTCGAGTCTCAACATCAAAACGTCGCTCCAGATACTCATAGGCACTGGTGAACTTCAGACGCATGAAAAAAGGAATCCAGACGAACAGCACGACCGACATGCTGAGAGGCAGTGCCAGGTACTGGGCAAACATGGCGACACCGTTCTTGATCATTTCTCCGGGGACACCCATGTACGAAATGCTGGACATCAGAGTTGCCAGCACGCTCAGGCCGACAGCCATCCATGGCATGCGACGACCACCGAGGAAGAACTCGCTGGTGTTCGCCTGTCGCCTTGACGACCAGATCACAATTCCCATCGTGACCAACAGATAAATGCCCACTGCCAGAAAATCAATCCACTGCAGGCCATCCCGGGGAGCTGGTGCAGTGCGAGTGGCGGCCACAATTTCACCGACGAGATCTGTCGTTTGGGTCATGCGGTACTTTCGTACGATGTGAGTTGAGTTGAATTGGCAGCACCATGTCATTGGTTGCCGACAAGCCACCAGCCTTCCTGCGAGTTCCGGAGAGTAACAGCATGAAAGCCCGTGAATCAATCAACAGAGGTTCTGTAATCGACGCAACTCAAGAGGAAAAGCACAGATCTGTATGCCGTATGTGCTGCGGGTGACACGGTCAGTGAAGCGTCTCATTGTCGATAGGAAATCTCCTGTTGATTGCATCCGCAAAGCAGTGAACGGATGATTCCACGCAACCGCGAAGTGTCGCCAGGAGGCGTCACGGATTCGGCCGACTTTTTGAGAGCCTTCATGTCAACAACTGCTTCGTCGGGCCAACACGATCATGGCCCGTCCTCTTCTGACTCCCATACAGTGAATCCGGCGCACCAGTCGTTCTGGCTCTGGGTTCTGTGCCTGACCGGAGTCGATTACTTCAGCACGCTGGCGTATCAGCCATCCATTGCTATCACCAGCGCAGGGCGGCTGGCACCGATCGCCACAATTCTTCTGGTCCTGGTGACGATTTTTGGAGCAGTGCCGATCTATTGTCGAGTTGCGAAGTCATCCCCTCACGGCCAGGGGTCGATTGCCATGCTTCAGCAACTGATGCGAGGCTGGTCCGGCAAGTTTCTGGTATTGACGTTACTGGGTTTCGCCGCAACGGACTTCGTGATCACGATCACTTTATCCGCAGCAGATGCCGCAAAGCATCTGATGGAAAATCCTCTCTTCCAACATGTGCCGTCGTACTTCCACAGCCAGATCGGAATCACGCTGGTCATGATTATGGCTCTTGGCGCAGTCTTTCTGAAGGGTGTGCGTGAAGTCATCGGCGTCGCGGTTGTGATTGTCGCTGTCTACCTGGCGATGAATCTGATTGTTCTCTCGGGCGGGCTGGTGACGCTGGTCCAGCAGCCACATTATGTGTCGGACTGGTGGGACAAACTTAGCTCCGGCGACGTGGGCATTGATGGTCATTCTTCCGACCACGAACCTGCCCATGGGGACGAGAACGAAGTGTCAACTGATGCAGATGCAACTCATGCAGATGCAGCTGGTGCGCCGGCGGTCATTCCGCTGACATGGTATTCCGGTCTCTTCATGAGTGCTCTGCTCTTTCCCAAACTTGCTTTGGGATTGAGTGGTTTTGAAACGGGTGTCGCCGTGATGCCACAGATCAGAGGAGAAGCAACCGATACTGAAGACCACCCAGCCGGTCGCATCAAGCGAACACAATGGCTGCTGAAGACATCGGCACTGATCATGTCGGTCATGCTGATTGGTTCATCAGTCATCGTGACGACGTTGATTCCGCTTGAAGCTCTGGCTCGTGGAGGGCCGGCATATGAACGAGCGCTCGCGTATTTGGCACATGGAGAAGGCGGTCTCAAACTGTGGCCATTTTTCGGCGAAGTGTTCGGCACAATGTACGACGCCAGCACGATCGCCATTCTGTGTTTCGCTGGTGCCAGCGCGCTGTCGGGATTGTTGCATCTGATCCCTCGCTACCTGCCAAGATTCGGGATGGCTCCGGATTGGGTCACAGCAACGAGACCGCTTGTCTGTGTCATCATCGGAGTCTGTATTGTCGTGACACTGATCTTTCGGGCATCGGTTGAAGAGCAGGGCGCCGCATACGCCACGGGTGTGATGGTCCTGATTCTGAGTGCCTGTGTGGCGGTGATGATTGAACGATATCGACAGAGATCCGGATCGACAGTGAGTCGCATTCCGTGGTTGACAGTCATCATTACACTGGTGTTCCTCTACACAGCCGTCGATATCATGATCGGGAAATCCGAAGGGCTGATTATTTCGATGTTCTTTATCGGGGCAATCATGGGCGTTTCAATCATTTCACGATGCGTGCGCAGTGATGAGTTACGAGTGGTTCGCTTCCAGTTCGCAGACAATGAGTCGAAATTCCGCTGGAACACCCTGCAGCACCTGGAAATCCCCGTGCTGGCTCCGCACCGGCCGGGCGGCAGAACATTGGACGAAAAAGAACAGGAGCTCCGGATCTGGCATCATCTTGCCGATGAGATCCCGGTCGTGTTCGTGGAAATCTCGCTGGGCGACACCAGCGACTTTTTTCAGGAACCAATGCTCGATATTCGCCACGAAGGCGGCAGGTACATCATTCGCGTAAGCCATTGTACGTCCATCGCCCCTGCGATCGCAGCACTGGCGTTGTCACTGACAGGAGAAACCCAAGCTCTGGAAATCCATTTTGGCTGGTCAGAGGAGAGTCCGCTGAAAATGAATCTGGGCTTTCTGCTTTTTGGGGAAGGCAACATCCCTTTTCTTGTGAAGGAGTTGCTGCTGGACGCTCAACCTGATGAGAGTCTGAGGCCCAGGGTCATCATCGGGTAGTGTCATTGGGCTGGAAAAGGGGTCAGGAACCAATAGCCAAATGGCCCAAAGGGTGCTCCGCACTATTGGTTCCTGACGCCTTTTCCAGGCACAGGAACCAATCGGCAAATAATCCAAAGGGTGCTCCGCACGATTGGTCGCTGACCCCTTGTTCCATGCCTATTTCTGTTTCACATGTGCAAAGCGACGCCTGAAAGCTTTAGCATCGTCGGCCGTCGTGACCCACAGAAACATTTTTCCTGCCTCATCAACACGGACGTCGAAACCAAGCTCCAACTTGTCGCCAACAGCCGTCAAGAGTCGCGATGGGGAGATACGATCGTCCTTGCGTGTGTACCTGAGAGTGTTGATGTCCAGGCCTTTCGCCGTCAATGCGTACGCCGATGAAAAATCAGCCACTCCGATCTTTCCGGAGATTGCACCAACCAGCGCGCTCACTTCGACATCTTCCACATCGAGCGGAATGGCGCGAAAATATGTTGGCAAAATCTCGCTGAAGGATTGTTCAGGCTTCCAGCCGATCGGCCAGAGATTGTCTGATTCATTACCACGAACGATTTCCATGTCATAATGTCCCGGTGACACGTACCTGGGTCGAAATCCAAGTCCGTACTGGGCCAGAACAATCGCGATCGCCGAACCCTTCGTGAATCCCTGCAGCTCGATGTTGTCGAGTGCCGACTCGGGCCGCTGCGCCAAAGCCTGCTGACGCGCGGCTTCAGTGAACTTCATCCGCATGTTGACTGGAAGTCCCACAGATTCCACCGCGAGGATCGAAGACTGAAGCTCGACAGGATTTTCGACCGGCACGCCCAGCAGCCGAGTCACTTCCTTGAACTGCTCATCCGTCAGTCCCCAGGTCGGATTGCTGTCCGGTGGTCCTTTGGCGCCATGCCGCTGTATTTCTTCCAGTGCCAGCGTCAACGGTTTCGTGCTTTCGATGTCGAATTTCTGAGTGCCAATGCGGATCGATCCGTCTGCTGCCATGGCCGCAACGACGTGCGTGGCGAGGGAATCGTCACGGTCCAGATCTTCAATGCGTGATGCTTCTCCCGCGCGCGGTTCGCGAAACCTGACGCTGTATCCCAGTTCCTGAAATACCCGCCCCCATTCCTGAGACTTGATGCGATACGACGGCTGCGACTGGATGAGGACTTCCACGTCCAGCGTCCTCCGGAGCAATTCCGGCTCATCGGCGACAGTACGTTGAACGGCCTGAGTCACAACGATCGCGGAAAGAAACACGACTGAAATCCGCAAGCTGGGCAAAGAACGCGGCACGGCATGACCTCCTGAAATGCAATTGGTTCCCGACAGCGTATTCTGCGGATACTGAAGGGAAATCACAATAGATCAAAACCCGGACAGTTGGCGACAGAGGCGGTGCCCGCTATACATCCTTCGTGCGTCAAATTCCTACAAAACCATCACAAGATAAGTTCTTCGATGTCTCAGATTTCTCAAGTGTTCCAGACGGCTGCCCGCGAATCCCGCATGGCATTTATGCCATTTGTTACTGCCGGTGATCCGGAACTGCACACCACCGCCGCCGTCCTGCGCTCGCTGCGTGATGCCAGCGTGGATCTGATTGAACTGGGATTTCCCTACAGCGATCCGATCGCCGATGGCCCAGTCATTCAGGCGTCGTACACGCGAGCTCTCAATAATGGCATCTCAGTCGATGGAATCTTCAGGATGATGGAATCGCTCAAGTCTGAAGCGATGCCACCAGTGCTGGCCATGGTCTCATTCGCGATCATCTTTCGACACGGCACGGCGTTGTTCGTCGAGCACGCCGCAAAGGCCGGCTTCAGTGGGCTGATCATCCCGGACCTGCCTGCTGACGAAGCGAGCGACGTGATCGATGTTGCCCGAAATTACAAACTGGATGTCGTGCAGTTGATTGCTCCGACGACAACCGCTGAACGGACGAAGCAGATTCTGGCCGCATCGGCAGGATTTCTGTACTGCATTTCTGTTGCCGGAACGACGGGTGTGCGTCAGGAGTTACCGCAGGAACTGATTGCACAATTGAAGTCGCTTCGAGCACAGTCAAAACTGCCGCTGGCGGTTGGCTTTGGCATCAGCAGCCCGGAACAAGTGTCAGCTTTGGAAGGCGTCGCAGACGGAATCATTGTCGGTTCGGCAATCGTACGCCGAATGGCCGAAGCCGGCAACAGTTCTGCGGCAGCGTCAAGCGTCGCCGCATTCGCGACAGAAATGCGAATGGCAACAGCGAATACGAAACCGTCACTGGGCACATAAAAATCGCTGGCTCTGCCGGATACTATACTCCGCGCGGTCAGATCTGAGGTTTTGTGAGCGGCAAGGCGCTCACTCAACCACACGTCCCTCAGTCCTGACCGCGCGGAGTAAAGTCTGTCACTGGCGGACTGGTTTATCAGCGGGCTTCTCACCGTCGAAAATTGTGACGATGACGCCTTTGGCGCGGAGCTCGTCCAGAACCTGCTTTTGAGCCGCGTCACGGAGTTCCGTTAACTTTTTGACCTCGATCTCTTTCTGCACGGCCTGAAACTCAACAGTCTTCGGGTGACGATGATCAACGACTTTGTAGACCTCAAAACGATCCTCGTGAACCTGAACTTTGGTCATTTCACCGGCTGACATTTCAAACAGCATCGCTTCCAACTCTTTGTCCGCGAGCGACCCGCGTTTGATCCAGCCGATGTCGCCACGTTTTTCGCTGCTCAGGACGTCCGACAATTCCTCAGCCACCGTGCCGAAATCTTCCTTCTGCCCAAGACGCTCCACCGCGTGTGTCATCACTTCTTCCGCACCTTCGCGACCTTCGTGATCCCGGAATCGCACGACAATTTCGGAAAACCGAACTTCTTCTTCCGGAGTATATTCGTCGATATGCTCCTGATAGTGTTTCACCAGAACAGCTCGGTCAATCTGCTTCGGCACCTGAATTTTTGACTGCACATAACCGACAACAAACTGTCGGCGAATGAAAGTGTCTTTCATTTCGCGACGTGTGAAACCCTGGTCTTCAAGCCAACGATTCAGGTCCTCATCCGACGCCAGGTTATTATCCTTCATCATCTTCTCGCAAACTTCCTGGAACGCTGGTTCCAGTGAATCACGGATGATTTCTCTTTTGTCTTCCGGGATCGTCGCCTCAAGCGCCTGAACGACGAGTGAATCCTCAGCATATTCCCGCGTACGAGCGCGGAGTGACTGCATGAGAATCAGTTGCCGTTGCTCATCGGTCAGATTTGGATCTGATTCGATTCTGCGACGGACGCCGCCCAGAACGTCATCGACGAACACGGGCTTCCC
>JAYUVA010000871.1:0-9450 GCA_043754375.1 Candidatus Kuenenia sp.
TATGGGGAACGGTGGGGACGTTACTGGCTGGACCTCGCGGGTTACTCGGATTCCGAGGGAAAACGAGAACAGGATCTGCCTCGACCTCATGCATGGAGATATCGCGATTATGTGATTCAATCATTCAACACTGACAAACCATACAGTCGTTTTCTTCTGGAACAGATTGCCGGCGACGAATTAGCCGACTATGACCACGCGACCGAAGTCACCACCCACATGTCCGACAATCTTGTCGCGACGGGATTCCTGCGGATGGTACCTGATCCGACATGGGCAAATATCACCGGTTATATCCCGGACCGGATTGACGTGATCGCTGACGAACTTGACGTGTTCGGATCTGGTGTTCTGGGACTGACTCTGAAGTGTGCTCGCTGTCATAGTCACAAATTCGATCCTATTCCGCAGCGGGACTATTACCGCATCGTGGATGTTTTCAAGGGCGCGTATGACGAGTACAACTGGCTCAGGCCGGAAATCCATCCGGGAATCGGACCAGTCAGTCAGGATGTTGCCGGCGGCAGAATCCTGACTGCTGTTTCGACGGCCGAGCGAAAGGCCTGGGAAGAAAACAACGCACGTATCGCTCGGGAAGTTATCGCAGTGCAGCAAACGCCCGAGACTGAAGCTCAGATAAAGGCACTCGAAGCGCAGCGACAGTCTGAACCACAGATTCAGGCCTTGTGGGATCGCGGGGATCCTTCGCTGACATACATTTACCGCCGCGGTGATCCGATGAGTCCCGGAAGACTCGTCGGCCCCGGAGTTCCCTCCGTGCTGACCGATGGGAAGACTCCATTCCATGTCGAGCCACCATGGCCCGGTGCCGCATCAACGGGCCGACGACTCGCGCTTGCCCGGTGGCTCACCCAGCCCGACCATCCGCTGACTTCTCGCGTCGCAGTGAACCGCATTTGGAAACATCACTTTGGCCGAGGAATCGTGCAAACGCTGGGAAATTTCGGCAAAGCCGGCACTCCGCCGACGCATCCAGAACTGCTGGACTGGCTGGCCGTTGAGTTTGTGGAACACGGTTGGAGATTCAAAAGCATGCACCGGCTGATGATGACCAGCGCGACATATCGACAAAGCTCAGCGCTGACTCCGGAGCAGGAATCCGCAGATCCGGAGAATCTCCTGATCTCCCGAATGCCGTTTGTTCGTCTGGATGCGGAGTCGCTCTATGACTCGCTGCTGCTGGTCGCCGGGCGGCTCGATCCAATGCGATACGGTCCCGGTGATCAAGTGATCGCGCGGCCGGATGGACTGGTGACACCACAGGCCACGTCGCTCGGCTGGCGACGAATGATCTACGTCCAGCAACAGCGAAAACGGCTGCCCACGCACCTTGAGAGTTTTGACTATCCGCAGATGAACCCGAATTGCATCGAACGTCGTGATTCCGTGGTTTCTCCGCAAGCGCTGTATCTCATGAACAATGGGATGATTTTTGAGCTTGCGGAATCGTTCGCGGCGCGAATCAGGAAAGAAGTCGGCAGCGATCCGGAGATGCAGATTCGGCACATCTCGCTGATTGCATTCGGTCGCCTTCCGGACGACGAGGAGCAAAATATTGCACGTGAAGCCCTGACTCAACTGGAAGCAAAATGGACGCTTCATCCGACTTCAACAGGTTCGGCAGATCCTGAAGTCGCCCGACAAAAGGCGCTCACAGCTTACTGTCACGCCATCATGAACTCGGCCGAGTTTCTGTACATTGATTGACCGATACGAAAACAACCAGGCCATGCGCCCTCGACGAAACGACAATATGAACGACTCTCTGCTGCAATCGTTGTCGCGCCGCGGACTGTTCCATCGCGTGTCGGGAGGCATCTATGGCGCGGCGTTGGCACAATTGATGGGCGGGAATTTCTCTCTGAATTCACGCTCAGCGGCGGCGAGATCGCCCGACTTCCAATCGTCCGGCAGCGTGTGGACGGACCTGAGGCAGCGCGCACCCCATTTTGAGCCGAGGGCGAAGGCCGTCATTCATCTGTTCATGACGGGTGGACCCAGCCAGATGGATTTGTTTGATCCAAAACCGATGCTCGATCTGCATCATGGTGAGTCGTATTTCGACCGGATCGCCGGCGAAGTCGAAAATCCACAGAGCGCCGGCGCACTGATGCGCAGTCCGTTCCGGTTTGCTCAGCACGGGGAGTGCGGCATGTGGGTCTCCGATGCGCTGCCACACATTGCCGGGCAGGTCGATGACATCGCACTGATCCGTTCCATGCACACCACGAATCTGACACATGAACCGGCCGTTTATCTGATTCAGTCCGGAAAGATGGGTCCGGGTCGACCGACCGTCGGTGCCTGGGTTGTGTACGGACTGGGGAGCGAAAGTCAGAATCTGCCCGCCTATGTCGTCCTCGATGATCCCAACGGACTGCCCGTGAATGGTGTGGAGAACTGGGAAGCAGGATTCCTGCCGCCGATTTTTCAGGGCACACGATTTCGTGCAACGGGTTCGCCCGTTCTCAACCTGCGGCCGGATGTCGAGCGACCAGACGATCTCATTGCGGAGGAGCGCGCGCTGTTGTCACGGCTCGATCAGATTCATCGCCGCAGACATCCCGGTCAGACAGTTTTAGATGCGAGAATTGCCAGCTACGAACTGGCGGCCCAGATGCAGTTGTCGGCGAGCGAAGCGCTAGATATCGCCTCAGAGACTCAGAACACGCAGGAAATGTATGGCATCGACGCTGAACCCACGAACTCGTACGGTCGCCGCTGTCTCATCGCCCGCCGACTGGTGGAACGCGGCGTGCGCTTCATACAGCTGTACGTCAACGGAAACTCGTGGGATCACCACACCGGACTGGCAGCCGATCTCAAAGGATGCTGTGATCGCACGGACAAGCCAATTGCCGGGTTGCTCAAGGATCTGAAACAACGCGGACTTCTTGATTCCACCCTGATTGTCTGGGGAGGAGAATTTGGCCGACTCCCGATTGCCCAGTTGCCACCGGACAAGGATGAACGCAAAGCAGGACGAGACCACAATAAAAACGCATTCTGCACATGGATGGCCGGTGCCGGTATCAAGGCCGGAACAACCTATGGTGCGACGGATGAAATCGGCCTGCACTCCGTCGAAGATCGAGTCAGCGTCCAGGACTGGCATGCCACGATTCTGCATCTGCTGGGCCTGAGCCATGAGCAGCTGTTTGTCATGGATAACGGACTAAAAGAAAAACTCACCGGTGTTCTTGAGGCGAGGATTGTACAGGGTATTCTCGCGTAACGGATGCGCGCGACTGCTTTGTCTGTTCGGATTCTGTCGATGGCAGGGTTTATGATGCCCAGTGGGGAATCACCCGCTCATTGCCTGACTGAGAACCCCTGAAAAACCGCTTGCGGCGCCGAAGTTTTGCCGTGTGTTCCTGGATTCACATCCGTTTTTCCTGTCTGGTCCCATGCTGCAACAGTGATCAACAGGTTGACGCAGATTCGCCACATTTCGGCGACCATGGCATCGATTATTGACGTATGTTTCGGTTTGAACCTTCAGGAGTCCGGGTCGCGTTTTGAGACAAGCCTTCGAAGAATGAGGGGAAAACACCTCGATGGAAAATTCCCCGAATGGACAAAATACACTGGGCGCGATGTTGTGTCGACGGAGCGTTCGACGCACTGCTCTGCCCGTTGAAGTAGAACTCTGGAAAGGCAATCTCATCGTGGTAGCCATTATTCGTGACGTGTCGGTCAGCAACGAAGAGGACTCCCCATTCATTGGCATCGGGCTTTTCCACAACGATGCACTACCACTGGATGCGACCATAAATTGCCGCACCATTTCACCGTCTGTATTACTGCCTGCCGAATCGACAATCTCGCTGATGTGGACGCGCCATTTCGGGAGAGATGGTTTCCTGAGCGGCGGCAGAATGGCAATGAATCACTCGGGAGGAGATCGGGAGGGCGAAAATCCGGTTGCCCGAGGCCAATCAGCGAATATGCCGCCCGGAGAGCGTGGTGATTCATGACTGCCAGCCTGAATTCAAACCATGCAGCGAAATCGCCAGCGGGCGAACGAGTGGCTAAATGGAAGAAAGATGTGCACTTCTTCTTTGCAGGAGATTGGTGTCGTCTGCGAACTCTCATGATGGAACTTGAAGAACGATCCTGGAGCAGCGACTCGGCTGTTGAGTCCAGCCAAATGCCGGGCCAGCACGGCGTTATCGTGCCTGAGTCGCGAGGGTCATCGGACATTTCCGCCCTGCAACACAACGGAGGCACGACAGATTCCGAATTGCGAACGCCAGGCAGGGACCGATTGTCTGCATTGGCCGAACAAATTGAACGGCGACTGCAAACCGCAAACGCATTTGGAAAATAGCCCCATGGATCAATTCAACCATCACAACGGAACAAGTGCCGTGCAGTCGAAACCGACTGCGACTCATTGCGTCTTTCGGCGTGGCTCATCCTGGCTGGCATTCCCGGCCCGGGCCGTCCGTGAAGCAATGCCAAGGCCCGGCATGATCCCTGTCCCGGGAACGCCGGACACATTCGTTGGTTTATGCCACGTTCGAAGTGAGTTCATTCCGGTGCTGAATCTCGACTCAGTGCTGCCGGAATGTGACCACTCCAACGACAATGTCATGCTGATTATAGACGACACAAATGGCCCCTGGGCAGTGCTGGTGGATGAGGTCACATCGCTGAGAGCTCTGGAAATATCTGACGCACCGGTTGCCGATGTCTTTGATACGTCCTGCGTCGTCGTTGGCTGGACGACGCACGGCAGCCATGTGATACAGGTACTCGATCAATCTCGAGTCCGAATGCTGGCTGAGCAGAAGTTGGCTGCCATGTGGCAGTCGGAAGACTGACGGCGTCAGGAATTCACGATTAGAGAAACATGAACCCGACAAAAGCGCGAGATATCCCTGTCTGGTAACGGACGCCTGGAGGAAATTATGAGTTACAAGATACAACTTTGCCTTTCGCATCTGGCGACATCCGTAATTGCGGCGTCCTGCGCATGGTACGGGCTTCAATCACCCGGTTTCAGCGCCATTACGTGCGTCGTTCTGTTGGGACCTGGTATTCCCTGCGCGATCGCAGCAGCATCGTTCGCGCGAGGCCTGCGGCGGATGGAATCGGCTCTGACTGCCTCGCCCGGTGCAACAATCTCGTGTGGACTTGCAGAGCTTGACCAATCAACCGCGCGACTCCGCATAGTTCTGCAACGACAGCAAACACTGGTGAAAAATGTAGATGAACTGGTGCATCGACTGGGTCATCTGTCAGGCAGTTCATCAACAGAAGTTGTCGGGACTGAGAGTCAGTTGCTCACGGATGCACTGGGACACCTTTCCCGGTCAACTGCGAAGTGTGTCGGCGGCATTATGTCTTTGGGAACGGACATCTCCAGGGGGGCTCATGATTCCAGCAGAGGCGCTGAGCAGCAAATCCTGTCGATTAACGTTGCGATCACCTCACTGGAGCTGCTTTCGCAGAGGATAGACGCCGTCGGCGGCGACGTTGAGACTGCGAATGCTGCTGCGAAGGAAGCCGGTGACCGTGCAGACAAAGGACTGGAACTCGTCAGAGAACTGGTCCGCGGTATGCACAACATACGCAGCAATGTGGAGTTCAGTACGAAGAAGGTCGTATCGCTTGGCCAGCAGTCTGAACAGATCGGTTCAATCGTCGAGATGCTGGGGAATATTTCAGCCAGAACGGACATGCTTGCGCTGAACGCATCGATAGAAGCCGTCCGAGCTGGACAGGAAGGTCGTGGATTTGCCGTTGTCGCTGAAGAAGTCAGAAGACTTGCCGAGAGTACAGCGACAGCTGCGCGCGACATCGCTGCACTGGTTGACGCAATTCAAACCGACGCGCAGGATACCGTTTCGGCCATGACGGACGAACGACTTCAGGTTCTGGAAGAAATACGACGAATCCATGAAGCGGGCGCGACGCTCGAAGACATCCGTCACTCATCAATTGCAGCGGTAGACCATTCAAGGCAGATTTCCGGATCGACTGTTGAGCAGCTTCAACGTACGCAGGAGGTTGTGCAGGCGATGCAGCAGGTCTCTGCGATCGCAGCAAAAATTCGCGACCGAAATGATATGATTCGGCACAAGTCTACCGATCTGGCTGAAACCGCACAGGCCCTGGAAGAGCGTCTTTCGCCGATGTACAACTTCGGTGATTCCGGTCGTCCTTCTTTCACACAGAGGTCCAGTGCAATCTCCAACAACGCTGCGGAACGCAGGTGGAATACGCCGGATGTGAGCGCGGAATTACTTGAAGCCGTCAGCGGCGGGGAGTTTGTGCGGTGAACCATTCCCTGGAAAAACAAGTCAACATCAAGGCAGAGGAATCCGGCGAGGCCCTGCGCCAAAGATTTGTGCTACTTGCCCATTGCGCTGCCGAAGCATCGAACGATGCCAATGACGAAACGGTTATTGTCGCAACCATGATGGCGGATCTGCTGACGATTGCAGCGATGTTCCGTGAGGACTCAGCATCCGGTGGGCCGGCGGATGAGATTGTCGAATTCTGTCAGCAACGGGCACTGCCGCTCCTGACAGACTCCGGATCTCAGGCAAACCGGAAATCCTTCCTGCAGGAGGCAATCGACCGCTGGAGTGAATGCCTGACCCTGCTGTCACCCGAGGAACGATGTGCCGGTCAAAAATCGCATAGCTGGATCGATATCGGTACAGACAATGATGGCTGGAACGCAGCGCTGCAGGCAACCGTCGCTGAGAATTCTCGGGCGGCGGACCCTGAGCCTGACGTGATCAACGACAGGCAACCACGGCAACCGATTGACATCGCGGGAATTCTGGCTTCACTCGCCAGTGATGCGGTTCCTTCCGGCGATCAGACTCTCTGCGCGAAGGATGCTGCAAAACACCATCTGGCCAACGAGTCAACTGCGAATGACTCAGGCAATGCCTTGTCAGACTCTGACGGTGCTCTCCGGTCCACGCTTCCCGGAGAATTGGAGACCATTGACGATCCGGAAATGGTGGCGGCTTATGCCGACGATGCTCAACAGTGCATTGGCGAAATGGAGGCATCTGTACTGGCATTGGAATCTGGACAGGATGCCGACGGAGCCCTGCGAAGTTTTTGTCGACAACTGCACACGCTGAAAGGTGCATCCGGCACCGTCGGGCTTTCTCGGCTCGCGAAATATCTGCACGAGCTGGAGAGCGACATTGACAGGTCCGCTGGCTGCCGGATTGACATCGACAAGCTGCTGGATTGCGTCGATGCCGTTCGGGGGCAGTTGAGTGCTCTTGGAATCTCCGGTATCGGCGTCGCTCCGGTGGCAGAATCCTCGCAGAAATCCGTTCCTGAGCAACATGCTGCCAGCCAGCCAACGTCGCCGTTGTCACTGCCGTTGCCGTCCACTGCTGCAGGCGGTGAGAGTGAGTTCTTCGTCCGCGTGGAAGCTTCGCGCCTTGAAAGGCTGATGGATCTACTGGCGGAGCTGGTGATGTTGCGAAACCGTCGCGATACGTATGTTGAGTCTCTGCGGAACATTCACCGCGAGCTCAACTATTGCGCCGCCCGAACCCGGACGCTGACATCGACAATTGAATTCACAGCGCCCGCGACAGCGGCAGGCGATAGTTTGCACGGCAACGAGTCAGAAAGATCGACGGCAAAATCGCGATTACTGGCCAGCACGCTCGATGAAGTCTCCAAAGACACTGCGGAGCTTGGTCGTTCACTGCAGGAAGTTTTCGATCCGTTATCGGATGATAACTCGACTGTGTCACATTTAATCGGTCAGTTCAGACAGGAACTGATGGAACTGCGTCGTCTGCCGATCGGTGGTTTGTTTCAGCGTCTGCAACGCGTCATTCGGGATGCCGCCAGGTCTGAAGGGAAGTTGGTCGAAGTCAACTTTGAAGGTCAGGGCGCGCGCGCAGAAAGAGCCGTGCAGGAAAGACTGTTTGAACCGCTGCTTCATCTCGTTCGCAACGCTGTCAGTCATGGTCTGGATACTCCGGACATACGAATGAAGACAGGAAAGACAGAGGTCGGCAGAATCACACTGGCAGCAAGGTCTGATGCGGCATCCCTGTGCATTGAAGTGCGCGACGATGGCCGGGGCCTCAATGACGAAGCCATTGAATCACGTGGAAGGCAACTCGGACTTCTGCCGATGGGCGAATCCGTGAACCGGTCTCAGCTATGGAAGCTGATTTTCCATCCGGGTTTCTCCACGAAATCGTCTGTCAGCGAAATCTCCGGACGCGGTGTCGGAATGGATGTTGTGGACAGTTGGGTGAAGCGCCTCCGCGGTCGAATCGATGTGGAATCCGTGCCCGGCCAGGGGACTACGATTCGTTTGCACATTCCACTTCGCTCTGCCGTTGAACATGCGATGGTGATTCGATCCGGAGGTCAGCTCTTTGCCCTGCCAATGCATACAGTCAGCGGCACTTCCGATTCGAAACGGCCAATGAGTGGTCTGACAGCTTCCGCGTCACGCAGGCAGATCGTACCGCTGAGTCAGATACTTGGCTGTCAGGCAAATCAAACGACACGTGTTTGTTACATTTCGCTCCGCAACACCTCCGGGACCGAACGAACCACAGAGCGCAGCACAGACAACGACGTAACCATCGAGGTCGATGCAATCGTAGGTGTTGAAGAGGTCGTCGTCCGCTCGCTGCCCGCACTGTTGCAGCGTAATGAATTATTTGCCGGAGTTACCCTGTCCGGACGCGCTGAAACTGTTCTGCTGCTGGACGTTCGAAAAGTTATAGATCGATGCCAGCGAACTGAACTTCCAGATGACCAGAGCACAAAGACTGTCCCGGCCATCGGCGAATCGTTGAAGCATCTGAACAATGATCGCTGTATTCTTGTTGTCGATGATTCGGTTGTGGTCCGACGCAGCCTCTCCAGAAGACTTCGTGCTGCCGGCTACGAAGTTCGTGAAGCTGCCAATGGGCGTGAAGCCATGATCATGCTGAATGCCGGGGGCATCAAAGCGGTTGTCACTGATCTGGACATGCCAAGAATGACCGGCATTGAACTGTTGCAGGAAATCAAACGACAAAAACATTTCCAAATGATCCCCGTCACGGTGCTGACCAGCCGCGACGACGAATCCCTGCTGTCCGAGATCAGACAACTTCAACCAGCAGCAGTCCTGAATAAACCGGTCACCGACGGAACGGTCAAAGCCATTATCAATTCACTGACCTGTACTGGTGTCGCAATTTCCTGAAAAACACGATTCCCAGCCCCTCGTTCCGGAAAAACCTGATTATGTCAACGTCAACAATCCTTGTCATCGACGACAGCGCAACCATTCGGAAAATGGTGGACAGCCATTTGAGCCAGGAAGGCTACCGAGTCATACTTGCGCAAAACGGCGAGCTGGGTATTGCGATGGCCCGTGAAATTCAGCCTGATCTGATTCTGCTTGATCACCAACTGCCCGGGACGACA
>JAYUVA010000872.1:0-3940 GCA_043754375.1 Candidatus Kuenenia sp.
CGAACGATTTGTTGATCACCATAACTGGCAACAGCGTCGGCAATGTTGCTTTGGTGGAACAGACGTTCGATGAAGCCTACATCAGTCAGCACGTCGGACTGGTCCGCCTCAAAGAGCCGACCAGAGGCGCATACATTTGCCGGTATCTGTCTCCCAACTCGCCCGGTAACCCGCAGATAGCAGGGAGTCAGTCAGGACAAAGCAAGCCGGGGCTGAACCTCCAAAACCTTAAAGATTTCCGCGTAGCATTGCCTACAACGTCAAATGAACTCCAAGCCATTGCTATAGCGTTGAGCGATGTGGATGGGCTACTGGTTGGGCTGGACGGGCTCATCGCCAAGAAGCGGGACCTCAAACAGGCCGCCATGCAGCAACTCCTCACCGGCCAAACCCGCCTCCCCGGCTTCCACGGCGAGTGGGAGATGTCTTCCGTGGGCCGAGAGTTTGAAATCAAACTTGGCAAGATGCTTGATGCAGAGAAAAACGTCGGCGTGCCGAAGCCTTATCTTGGGAACTCTGCCGTCCAATGGGATCGGATAGATGTCAGCGACCTTCCAACCGTGCGGCTGTCTCGTTCCGACATCGAAAGGTTTCGCTTACGAAAAGGCGACCTCCTTGTGTGCGAGGGCGGCGAAGTTGGTCGTGCTGCGATTTGGGAAGCGCCCATCGATGAATGCTACTACCAGAAGGCACTTCATCGATTGCGACCATTGAGAGGATACACGTCTCGATTGATGGCGGCTCTGTTGCGTCTGTGGTCTGACAAGGGTTTACTTGCGAATTATGTAACCCAGACAAGCATCGCGCATTTGCCGCGAGAAAAGTTCGTTCAAGTGCCTCTCCCTGTACCGACCCTCCCCGAACAATCCGCCATCGCCGAGGTGCTGACGGAGATGGACGAGGAGCTGACGGGGCTGGAGCAGCGGCGGGAGAAGACCGGCGCCCTCAAGCAGGCCATGATGCAGGAACTGCTAACCGGGAGGACACGGCTGGTCTGACCTCATACGAACCCGAAGCGCCAGCGAGGCCTTCCCGCGATTTCTGCGATTCCGGCCTGTTGTGCAGCAGACGGTTGCAGTTCGTGAAGTTCGCGTGTGGCGATTCGGGAGGCGGATGGGGGCCTCGCTGGCGCTTCGGGTTGGTATAGTTTGAGGCCTCGCTGGCGCTTCGGGTTGGTGTTGTGGAGTGGATCGCATGAATTGAGCACGTCCGAATGAAGGTCCGATGCCAGATCCACTGGCGTTCTTTTTGACGTGGCCGACTTACGGCACATGGCTGCCCGGAGATGAACGAGGCTGGGTGCTATATTCGGTCGGACGTCAGTCCCCGGATGAGTTCCGCAGACACATTGCAGAAATGCGGATGACCGAAGACGCCTGTCGTCTTGACACAGGACAACGAAAGCTCGTCGAGGCCACAGTCACGCGCCATTGTGAAATTCGCAATTGGGAACTGTTCGAGGTGAACTGTCGCTCAAATCACCTGCATATCGTCTTCCACGGCAATCTGCATCCGGACGTCATGCGGACTCAGTTCAAGGCCTGGTGTACCCGGCGTCTGAAAGAGCGTGACGTCGCTCACGGCATTGCGTTGGCTGATCTCCGCGAAAACTGGTGGGCGGAACGCGGCAGCTGTCGTTACATCAATGATCACGCCAGCCTCGAAGCAGCACGGCTGTATGTTCGAGATGCTCAGGATGACCCACGAGCACACTAACCCCAAGCGCCAGCGAGGGCTTCCGGTGACGTTGTGTTTGGGGTCGGTTCTAAAGCAGAACCTCGCAAACTGTTGAAGTTCCCGTGTGGCCGCTGAGGGAAGCAGACGATTTTGGCACTGGCCTGTCCGAACGCAGTGATAAGGCAGCAAAACGCCTCGCTGGCGCTTCGGGTTGGTATCGGACGGCTTCAAATCACAATATGATCCAACAAGAGGTGACCTATGACCGACAACAACAATGATTTTGAAATCGACACGCTGGAACGCCAGTTTCCCCCTGCATCCGGTGTGGCCTTTGCCGCGGCTCGTGAGCAGGTTCTCGCGTCCGGTCAGAGCGTGCTGCAGTCAGAGGGTGGTTCCATTTTTGAAGTGTTTCCAGATGGCCACCGTCATTTCGTGAAGACTGTGGAACCGCCGATATCCGTGACGATCGGCAGCAAGGTCATTCTGCCGTGACGGATTCCATTCCTCGCCTCAGAATGTTCGCCGGTCCCAACGGATCCGGAAAGAGCACCCTGAAGCCTTACCTTCCGGAAAAGCTGCTGGGCGTTTATCTGAATCCGGATGACATCGAAAATGAAACGCAGACGCATCTTTATCAGCAGTGTTCAGAAAGAACTGGCGACCGAGCGAGTTGCAGTGCGGGACTACGTCCAGGCTGATCCGTTGCTGCGAAAATTCTTCGATGTCTTCCTGTTCGAGGATTTGCCAGCGTCTGATCGCCGGGCAGAAGATGTTTACCTGGACGAAGTGGCGGCCTGTGATGTGTATCTCGGTTTGTTCGGTGATGTATATGGCGGGAAAGACGATGACGGCCTGTCTCCTACAGAGCGAGAATTCCGGGAGGCGACATCGCAGCACAAACCTCGGCTGATCTATGTGAAGGGCACAGATGACAAAAGCAAACATCCCAAAATGAAGGCTTTGATCCGTCGTGCGGGGTCTGAGTTGATTCGCCGACGCTTTGCGGACAGTGCCTCGTTGCTTCCAGCGATTTATGCGTCGCTCGTGGATTATCTCGAAGAACATCAGTTGATTCTGAACGGCCCATTCGATGCGGCGGGATGCCCCGGTGCAACGTTACGAAGCCTTGATGCTGTGGCGATGAAAGCCTTCATTCGTGATGCCCGTGCGGCGCGGGGGTTTCCGCTGAAGGAATCGGCTTCAGCAGAAGAGCTGCTGACGCATCTGAATCTGCTGCACGATGAACGACCGACTCATGCGGCGGTACTGCTGTTCGGGAAACAGCCCCAGCGATTTCTGCCAACGTCTGAGATCAAGTGTGCTCATTTTCACGGGACGGAGGTTGCCAAGCCAATTCCGTCCTATCAGGTTTACAAAGGCACGGTCTTTTCCCTGGTGGATCAGGCGGTCGATTTCGTGATGTCCAAGCTGGCCCTGCATGTGGGGACTCGTGCAGAAAGCCCTCAAGTTCCAGTCAGTTACGAGATTCCACGCGAGGTCGTGACCGAAGGAATTGTGAACGCAGTGGCGCACCGAGACTACGCCAGCAATGGCAGTGTGCAGGTGATGCTGTTTGCGGACCGCCTGGAAGTCTGGAATCCCGGTCGTCTGCCAGGTTCTCTGACGCTGGCGCGTCTGCGAGTCGCGCATGGATCTGTGCCTCATAATCCACTTCTTGCAGAGCCGCTGTACCTGACGCAGTACATCGAACGACTTGGAACAGGAACGGGCGACATGATTCGCCGGTGTCGCGAGGCTGGATTGAAGGAACCTGAGTTTGCGATGCCGGATGGCTTTTCGCTGACGATTTGGCGTGTTCCGGGGGCAAAGACTTCGGGGAAAACTTCGGGGAAAACTTCGGGGAAAACTTCGGGGAAAATGTCGGGGAAAATGTCGGGGAAAATGGGCGCGAAGATTGTCGCACTGATGCTGGCGAATCCCGTCGTCACGATCCCGGAAATTGCCAAGAAACTCAGAAGAACGACACGAGCGATAGAGCTGCAGATCCACGCATTGCGCGAGCAAGAAATCATTGGCCGCGTCGGGCCCGCCAAAGGTGGACGCTGGGAGGTAATCGAGTGAGTAACGTCGGCCAACCAGAACGACAAACGCAGAACCGGGTGCTCACCCTGTTCCGCGATGAACTCAAATACCGCTATCTCGGTGACTGGACCGACCGACAGCACAACAGCAACATCGACGAACCGATTCTGACGAAATGGCTGACGGGGAACGGTCACACGCCCGCACAAATCAGCCG
>JAYUVA010000873.1:0-3453 GCA_043754375.1 Candidatus Kuenenia sp.
CCGCTTTCGCAGGTGTTCCCGCACGATGGCGCCGCGAACTTTAGGGCTTGGTCAAGGCTTGATTTTGATGGATCGGGTGGCCGGGGCTGGACTGAGCGTAGCGAAGGAAGCCCCGGGGTTTCGGGCTAGCGCCCTCCAACCCCGGCCACCCATCAATCCATTGGCCATTGGTGACAGAGCTCTAGTGCATTGTCAACTCATGGCAGGGCAGGCGGAATTCCCCATCTGCGCTCGTGACTGGAAATTCGCGGCAGCTTCGACAGAATGCGGCTGGATCTGGCTGAGTGTCCGTGCGTGACAGTCAGGATTTGCCGCGTTTTCTGTGGAAGCGATGTTCAATGACTTCAAGCAATTCGAAACGACAATGGATGTGGACGCAGCCGGTGCTGGCCGTATTTGTGCTGGCTTCTGTCGCAGGTTTTGCAACGGCAGACGACAAGAAACTGGATTCCGGCATTGATCCGCATGGCTTCGATACGACGGTCCGGCCGCAGGACGATTTGTTTCTGCACGTCAATGGACGCTGGTTGCTGTCCACGGAAATCCCGTCAGACAAGTCCAACTACGGATCATTCACGGCTCTCGATGATTCCGCTCGGGAAAATATCCGAGCCATCATTGAAGAGTCCGTCAGGAACCCGACCGACGCTAACAGTCACAAGGTCGGCGACTTCTATCGGAGCTTCATGAACGAAGAGTTGATTGCAAAAAAAGGCCTGACACCACTGAAGGCACAGCTGGATGCAATCGACTCGCTGTCCACAACCGAAGATGTCGTGCGTTATTTCGGTCGTGTCAACGTCGTCGGAATCGGCAGTCCGTTCGGTTTCGGCATCGGGACGGACGACAAGAACTCAGCACGCTACCTCGCCGGGATTTCTCAGAGCGGAACGACGCTGCCTGATCGTGACTACTACCTTGAGAGTGACGAAACGTACGCACAGGCACGCACGGCTTTGAAGGCCTATATCGTCAAGCTTTACGAACTGGCAAAATTGCCACACGGTGATGTTGCGGCTGAAAATATTCTGAAACTGGAAACTGCACTGGCAAAAGCTCAGTGGTCACGGACAGAACTTCGCGACGCGGAAAAACGCTACAACCTTTATGAAGTTGCAAACCTGAGTGAGATCTCCAAAAAGTTGCCGTGGTCAGCATTCTTCGGAGCGGTCGGTGCGCCAGATCTCAAGGAAGTCAACGTGATCACTCCCAGCTTTTTCGTGGAGCTGGAAAGCATACTGGCGGAGACACCGGTTGACACATGGAAGCAATATTGTCGATTTCAATTGCTGGACGCTGCGGCAGATTATCTGACACCTGAATTTGTCGATGCACACTTTGAGCTGCATGATCGCACGATCACCGGCGTTCCCGAACAACAGCCTCGCTGGAAGCGGGCGGTTGATGCCACGTCCGGCGCGGGTGCCGGCGATTTTGGCGTGTTGGGCGAATCGCTGGGACAGCTTTATGTGCAGAAATACTTTCCCGCAGAATCACGTCGGCGGATGGACGAACTGGTCGCGAACCTGATGAAAACGTACGAAACCAGCATTCATGAACTTTCATGGATGACTGACGCCACTAAGAAAAAAGCGTTGGACAAGCTGAGCAGAATCACGACAAAAATCGGATACCCGGATGAATGGCGGGACTATTCCAAACTCGAAATCAAGGCTGACGACCTGGTGGGAAACATGATGCGTTCGGCAGAGTTTGAGCATCACCGTCAGTTGGATCGTCTCCACAAACCTGTCGATCGCAAGGAATGGGGTATGACGCCTCAGACGGTAAACGCCTACTACAATCCCGGCATGAATGAGATTGTTTTTCCGGCCGCCATTCTGCAACCTCCTTTCTTTGATGCGCTGGCCGACGACGCGGCCAATTATGGCGGCATCGGTGCTGTCATTGGTCATGAAATCAGTCACGGCTTCGACGATGAAGGCAGCAAGTATGACGGCGACGGCAATTTGCAGAACTGGTGGACCGAAACAGACCGCGAGGCGTTCGAAAAGCTCACCGGCCAATTGGTCACACAATTTGAAGGATACGAACCACTGCCCGGTCGTAAGCTCAACGGCAAGCTGACCCTCGGTGAAAACATTGCGGACCTGAGCGGAATGGCGATCGCGTATAAGGCTTACCGCATGTCACTGGGCGGCAAGGACGGCCCCGTGATTGACGGTCATACTTCGGCTCAACGATTTTTTCTCAGCTGGGCGCAGATCTGGCGCCGCAAATACCGCGAGGATGAGCTCATTCGACGCCTCGTGACCGATCCGCATTCGCCGTCCAGCTTTCGAGCCAACGGACCGATCTCCAATCTGGATGCGTTTTATGAAGCCTTCAGCGTAAAAGCTGGTGATAAACTGTTTAAGCCGAAAGCAGACCGCATCCAGATCTGGTAGTGTGTGTTTCGGTGTCCCGCTGTGAATTGTTCTGAAGGAATTGCCGATGGAATTACGTATCGCACGCATCTTCGTCCTGCTGCTGACAATGGTGATGACGTCCTCTGTTCGCGCTGATGATCTCTCCGCTGCCATTGAGGTTCTCCGAGGAGTTCAGCCGGGAGCTGTGGATTCCGCTGCGGCCCGCGACGCCGTTCGTGAACTCACGACCGGAGGTTCGCAGGCATTGGTGCCGCTGCTGCATGGCTTTCGCGATGCTAGTCCGCTCGCGGTCAACTGGCTGAGAAATGCATTTGAACAGATCGCCGGTGCAGAGACGAAAGCGGGTCGTGAATTGCCGCAGCAGGAGCTTGAAGATTTTGTGCGGGATCAGAATCAGTCGCCGTTCGCGCGGCGACTCGTGTATGAAACTTTGAAACGGTCAGATCCGGGGATTGAAACTCGATTGATTCCTGACATGCTGCTCGACGCCAGTCCGGAGTTTCGCCGTGACGCCGTCGCGCTGCTGGTGACTGAAGCCAGCGCCATCCCGGATGCCGCCAGGTCCACGCCGCTATATCGCAAAGCCTTTCAAGGAGCCGTGCACGAAGACCAGGTGAAAACTATTGCGGAAGCACTTCGCAAAAGCAACGAAGAGGTTGATATTCAGAAGCACTTCGGTTTTCTTCCAAAATGGTCGATCGTCGGGCCGTTCGACAATAAAGAAGGAAAAGGCTTCGCGGTGGCTTACGGACCGGAGCTGGACGTCAACGCTTCAAAGGCGCCGGACCTGCAGGCGGAGTATGACGGACAAACTGACAAAGTTCGCTGGCAGCCTGTTGCTACAACCGACGACTATGGCGTCGTGGATATCGCAAAACAAATCGAAAACTACAAGGGCTCGCTGATGTACGCCAACACGACATGGACGAGCGACAGGGAGCAGCAGGCTGAGATTCGTCTGGGCACGCCCAATTCATGGAAGCTGTGGGTCAACGGTCAGTTGGTCTTTGAGCGTGAAGAGTACCATCGCAGTTCGCAACTGGATCAGTATCGAGTCCCCGTG
>JAYUVA010000874.1:0-4855 GCA_043754375.1 Candidatus Kuenenia sp.
GCCTTCGAAAATAATCCAGAAGAAAATGTAGTGGAAACTTTTGCCACGAAACCCACGAAAACATTGCCTTTTTTGATTGAGCTGGGGAAGTCGGGCTAAACGCCGGTATCGATGCTCTTGGCGGCGTCGTCAGTACAGAGACGCTGAGTCAGCTTCGCGGACAGCTTGCCGAAGGGAAATTGACAGAACAAAAACTGCTGGAGGCGCTGGCCGACGCCAGCGAGTTCGAGACAGAGAAGGCGATTCTGGAACAGAATCTTCAGGAGACGAAGGCACAGGTCGCCATCCTCCTGAACATCAAAGATCAACTCAGCAAGGCCGACGAAGAACGACGCTTCGTGCTTCAGGAAATGCACGACGCAATCAGGGACGGACAGGCCGCTCGTGAACAGCTGTAGAACGATCCATCGGGAGTTGTCAACGGTTGACACCTCCCCACCTGAAACACGCACAGGTTCCGACGGCAACAGAACAGAACAGGAAAGGCACATGGCAAGGAAACGCACTCCCAAACAACCGCCTCAGGATGTGGAAGCCCGAATCGACGACACCGCCACAGATACGACGCGCCGGCTAGGAAAAAGCGAGATGCAAAATCTCGTGGAAACGAATCTGGTTGAAATCGTCGCCAGCAAGACGTCGAGCGATCGAGCCAGGATCGACGCAGGCAGGGAACTGACGGCGATGTTCGATCTGAAGCGGACGTTGGGCCAAGACGACGAAGCAAAACGTCGCGTGATTCAAATCGAGATCGCTCGTGTTCGCACGATGCCCGACAAGGATCTGGATGCATACATCCAGCTGCTGGAAGGCGGCACTCTCGACGCTGAGTTTGAACGCATGATGGATGCAGAAAAGCGAGAAATGGTCTATCTCGCCGAACGTCGCGTCGAAGTCAAATCTGTGCCTAAACGGGGGCATCGCCGAAAGCACAAATCATCGTGATGATGATCGGCCGGATCCGTCGAGGATGCCGTGCAATCTGCACAGACATCTCAGGAAACATGCGACTTTGTGCAGCAGTAGCACGTAGTCTGAATGCCGCGGGCAGCAACTGGCGGATGGTCTCAGTGTTTCAAGCCCGGCTTCCGATGTGGAGAAATGAACGTGTTGAGCAGCGAACTGGTCGAGGACATCGCCATCTTGTGCGAAGCCGACATGGCGGACACGATTCGGGAGGTTGTCGCGGCCTTACCGAAGGACGTCGCGGAATGGGTTGTGCAGAATGTCACGTTCGTCGATATCTCGGGCGCCAGGGGACTGGCTTGCCATGTGCCGTTGAACTTCCCGAGTGATCACAGATGCGATGCGCCGTTCGGCGGGATCCGCCTGATGATCATCGTTCAGAGATGTGATGATGACACGGAGGCGGACCGGCGTTTCCTCGTTGCTCACGAGATTGCTCACCATGTGTGCGGGCACTTCGAAGGATCGGCGAAAACGCCTGCCGAGTTTGAACGGCAGGAAGAGGCCGCAGACCGCTTGGCGAATGAATGGGGATTCGCCGGGAAGGGTAACCGCGAAAGGATTTGAACAAAGCGATCGGATTCAAAGCCGGACTGATGGCATTCCTGCCCGCTTGCCGATGACAATACACGCGGCCACGTTTTTCAATTTGAGGGGAACACTATCGATGAGTACGAAAGAGCAAACCAGCGGCGGTGCCACTGTCACGGCGAACGATGTGGCCAAACTGACGAAAGCCGTCGAACGTCTGACGGCCACCGTAAAGACTCTCGCACGCGAAAGGGAGACACATGGACGAAGCGATGGAAAGACACTCGCTGAAAATGGTTTGGCTGGAACTGCAGTTAATTCGGCAGGCGATGGCAGATCTAAATGCAAAAATTCGGCAGCCAGAAAGACGAAACGACGGGACCAAGCTTGAGGATAGGGCGATTGCCCTTGCCATCAGAACGAGGATCACAGTGAAAGCTGAACTCGCCCGGATACTGGGCGTACACCGAAGTAACCTTTCCAGGATGCCACGACTGGACGCAGTGCTCGATAATCTCCGCAGAACGCAGGATTGATTTCAGCCTGACGAAGCCATAAACCGCAACAGCTTCACTGAGCGGTACCTGCAAACCACCAAGCAACAACGTGGTTGCCACTGTCTTCCAGACACGTACGATCAAAGCCAGATCCCTGAGCCACGCCCTGCAAAAACTGGACATCGACGTAGCTGCTACTCCATGCCATGCACGGCAGAAGAAATGCCTCTCCGAGCCTGATTAAGGCGTTCCGAATACCGAAAGCGAACCCGCATTTGTGGGCAAATTACCTGCAAAAGTTGAGGAATTGGCGTCTGCGGCAAGCGGATAAGAGGGGTAAAAACACAGGTACACGCCAGAATCTGCGCAGGATCGACGCGGAATGTCATCCGTCCACTGCGGGACGAACGGTGAGAGAACACTCCACATCGATGCTGCCTGAAAGCATCTCAGCGACCGAAACCTGACAACACGACTTCAGGCTTGCAGCGATCGCTACTCGCCGTTGAGCCGAGAAAGAGGCACAGTCAACTGCCAAGGACGCGTATTGACTCATTGCGCGCCGTCCGACATGCACATCAGGGAATCCGGCTGAAAGCAGCCGCGATGCTACTGAGGCCCATTGTTGCAGTGAAGCGTGTAAAGGCACCTGGGACGAGATGGCAGCGGAAAAAGTGACCATGAGACGGCGAACCCTTCAATCGATCGAGTAAAAAATCAGAACCATGTTTTGCGGTTATCCGCTTTCGACTTGCGACGGCCTGAGGACACGGGAGTCGGCACCGGTGGCTTGCGGCGATCGAGGAACACACGAACGTCTGCCGGATCAATCCGCCAGTTCTTTCGTCCCGCCGTGCCGAGATCGATGACCGCCAATTCGCCGGACGTGATCCAAGTTCGGACTTGGCTATCCCGGACATGAAGCAACCGGGCACACTGTCGAAGAGTCATCAAATTCCCGAGTTCCATGCTGCCTCCTGCCTTACACTGAATGTTGACCGATTTGTTGAGGCAGATTTCCAAGGACGTCGCGCAAACTGAAGGAAAGAATTTCAAAGTTGTTGAGGGATTGTTGCGGACTGCAACTCGCAGCCAATCCGGCAGACGATTCGAACTGCCGGAACGGCGGACAACGGGCAAAAAAAACTCTGTGGAAATCTTTGATCCATCAAGCGGGGTTCCCCGTTTGATGAACAGCAACGATTTGTGAACTCGATTCAGGGCAGTGAATCCAAAATGAAAACAGCAACCGCATACATCCGAGTCTCAACCGAAGAACAGGCAACTGACGGAGTAAGCCTCGACACTCAGCGAGCAAAGGCTCAGGCGTGGTGCCTGGCAAATGACTGTGAACTCACCGGGCTATTCGTTGACGCCGGCCTGAGTGGAAAACGGGCCGACAATCGCCCGGAACTTCAGAAGGCCCTGAACGCCGTCACGAAGTCAAAGGGTGTCTTGGTTGTGTATTCTCTCAGTCGATTGGCTCGATCGACGAAAGACACGATTGCCATCAGCGAGCGCCTCAACAAGGCTGGAGCGGACCTCGTGAGCCTTTCAGAAAAGATCGACACGACCAGCGCAGCCGGGAAGATGGTGTTTCAGATGCTGGCAGTGCTGGCTGAATTTGAGCGGAATCAGATCAGCGAACGCACAAAGTCCGCGATGGGCTTCATGCGAGAACAGGGCATGTTTCTCGGGGAAGTTCCGTTCGGGTATGATCTTTCTGCCGATCGCAAAACACTGGTCGAGAATCCTGGCGAGCTTGAAACAATCAGCCTGATCAAGTCCCTGCGTGGTAAGGGCTACTCCTTGCAGGCGATCGCAGACGAACTGTCCGCGATGAACATTACTACAAAACGGGGTCGCAAGTGGCATCCACAGTCAGTCAGCAACACTCTGAAGCGAGCCGCCTGAGATCGGAGCCGGAGTTCCGCCAGCTGGTCCGCATTGCACGGCGAATGAATGCCGATCGTTTCGAGCGACTGCAGCAGACTCTCAGCGCCATGGCGCGTGATGGCAGCGACGATCACGGGGACCTGTGTACGGATCGCAGTTTCCCACAGAACTCTTCGTGCATCGCTGACTGTGGCAACTACGTTGATGTCCAGCTGTAGCAGGGCGGAGGTGGCCGGCGTAGCGAATCTGCCGTGCATCGCTGAGTCTGACAGCTACGTTGATGTCCAGTGTTTGGAAGCGCCATCGCCGTGGCACGGTCAAGAGTTCTCCAGCTTGAAGGGGCATGTGCGTGATGTCTGAACGATTGAAGTTGATCTGTCCGGAATGCAAAGTCGAGCTTCGAGTTGCAACAGAACACGCCGGGAAGAGATCGAAGTGTCCGAAATGTCAGGCTGTTGTGTCGGTACCGGCCGCAGAACATGAATCTCGGCCACCAGCGCCACCGCTGACAGTTGATTCCCCAAATCCTCAGAGGCCACGTCAGACGGAAATCCAAATCGTCAAAGCGCAGTACACACCGCCATTGGTTGTGATCGCTGTCGGCGTTTTGATTTGCGTCGCCGGCACAAGGAGTCCGGTATTCCTGTTCATCGGACCAGCCGTCATTTCGTGCGGACTGTGGTTCGCTGCACACTTGTGGGTCAATGCCTTCTTCACGAACGCTCTGGCCTTGCTGCGTCGAATTGCGAATCGTGGCGATCAGGGATAGTTGCCGCTCGCTCAGCAGTCCCGGTCACCAGTCCCACGAACAGCCGAACGTCGATGTTTCGCCTCCTTCGCGGTTCTTTATTCCTGAAGAATTATCCGACCGAAGCGACCGGCCAAACGTACTCAGGGTAGAGCACATAGCAGAGCTCACAGATCAAATCAACTACGGTCGAAAGACCGTCTTTGCCGCGTTCCTC
>JAYUVA010000875.1:0-2831 GCA_043754375.1 Candidatus Kuenenia sp.
TTTTTCTGTGAAGACCGAGCAGGGCTGGATGGTTCCGTATGATGTTACGATCCCCGGAACGGAAATCATGTTTCGCATGCTGCCCATTCCCGGCGGAGAATTTGTGATGGGCAGCGGCGGCGACGAAGCAGGCCGCAAGGCCGACGAAGGGCCGACGCATAAAGTCCGTGTCGAACCGTACTGGATGGCCGAATGTGAAGTGAAGTGGGAAGAGTATAAGCTTTTCATGCAGTTGTACCGGTCCCTCAAGGAATTCGAAGAACGCCGGATTCGGACAGTGACCGATGAGAATAAGATCGATGCCGTCACAGCGCCAACGCCGCTCTATGAACCGGACTTTACGTTTGAGTACGGAGAAGATCCGAAGCAACCAGCTGTCTCGATGACACAGTACGCAGCCAAGCAGTATACCAAGTGGCTGACGGCGATTAGTGGCCAGCAGTTTCGACTGCCGACCGAAGCGGAATGGGAGTATGCCTGCCGCGCGGGCAGCAGCACAGCGTACTCGTTCGGGGACGATCCCGCGCTGTTAGACGACTACGGATGGTTTGCGGATAACACCAACGCCGAAGGAACAAAAAATGTGCGCCAGAAGAAGCCGAATGCCTGGGGGCTCTATGATATGCACGGCAACGCTGCGGAGTGGTGTATTGATGGTTACGGCCCGTACGCTGCTTCAGACAAGCCGGTCGATGCCGCTGCCGACTGGGTCCGTACAGACAAACCGGACCCGCGGGTGTTGCGCGGCGGATCGTGGGAATTTCCTGCCGCCGATTGCCGATCGTCCGCTCGCCTGGGCTCGAACGATCTGGAATGGAAAGCGTACGATCCCAATCGTCCCCGCAGTCCGTGGTGGTACACGACCGATCCGGCGCGTGGCGTGGGAATTCGTCTGATTCGTGCGTTGAAACCACTGTCGCGTGAGAACATCGAAGAATTCTGGAAGATCGACAGCGAGGATATTGAGTTCGACGTGAATGATCGCATTAGCGGAGGTCGCGGTGTGCTCGGATTGGTCGATAAAAGTCTGCCGCAGGCAATTCTTGACTTGCAGAAGTAAAAATCGCGAAACTACTGCTTGGTCCGGCCTACCACAAAATCAAGACTTGACAAAGCACTACGTTGTCATTCACGCGGGAACACATCCGGCAGAAAAATGAATTGCAGAAATTAACTGTTCGTAGTACGGAATCAGAGGCAACACAATGAGTTCCGAACATTTTTCAACGATCGCCCGGCGGCGATTTCTGCAGACGGGCGGCGCGGGGTTTGTGGCGACGGCGGTGGCCGCGTTACTCGCCGAGTCCGTCGAGCATTCGGCGGTCACGTCAGGTCTTAAGTTCACAGGAACTGTGCCTCAACTCCCCGCGACCGCAAAGAGCGTCATCTTTCTGTTTATGGAAGGTGGCCCCAGCCACATCGATTTGTTTGATCCAAAACCATTGCTGAACCAACTGTCCGGCCAACGCATGCCGGACAGCTTCGGCGATGTCATCACGGCGATGGGTGAATCTCACTCACCGCTGCTGGCATCAAAAAGACGCTGGCAGCAGCACGGTGAAGCCGGGACATGGGTATCCGACTGGTTGCCTCACACGGCTCAGTGTGTGGATGATATCGCCGTAATTCGGAGTTGTTGGGCGGATGGCATTAATCATTCGTCCGGTGTCTGTCAGATGAATACCTGTTCGATCCTCGGCGGACGTCCTTCACTGGGAAGCTGGGTTTCGTACGGTCTGGGTTCTGAAAACAATAACCTGCCGTCTTTCATCGTGATGCAGGACAACAAGTCGTCAGTCGTGAACGGACCTCGCAACTGGAGCGCGGGATTCATGCCGGCCATGTATCAGGGTGTGCGACTGAACGAAGGCTCTGAACCGATTCCAAACCTCAATCCGCCCGAAGGCTCTGGGCTCAGCCAGCAACGAAGCAAACTTCGACTGCTGGATCGCCTCAATCGCGACTTCGCAAACCAGCATCCCGAACAATCAGAACTTGACGCCCGCATTGCGGCGTATGAGCTGGCATTTCGGATGCAGGCCCAGGCCCCGGAAGCTGTGGCGATTGATGAGGAAACAGCCGAGACGCAGGCGATGTACGGTATGGATCAAAAAGAAACGGCAACGTTTGGACGGATGTGTCTGCTGTCTCGACGCCTGGTTGAACGCGGCGTACGTTTCGTGCAACTGTATCACGGTGCGGGCAGCAAATGGGACGCGCATTCGGGGATTGAAGCAAATCACTCAGGGCTTTGTCAGGCCAGCGATCAGCCGATTGCAGGACTGTTGAAGGACCTGAAACAGCGTGGCTTGCTGGATCAGACATTGGTGGTGTGGGGCGGTGAATTCGGACGCACACCGATGTCAGAAAAAGGCAATGGTCGCGATCACAATCCAACAGGCTTTACGATGTGGATGGCTGGCGGCGGAGTACGCGGCGGCCAGACGATCGGCACGACAGACGAACTTGGTTTGCGCGCTGTCGAAAATCGCCTGCATGTGCATGACCTGCATGCGTCGATTCTACATCTTCTGGGACTCGACAATCGACAACTCACATGGTTCTTCAAAGGGCGTCCCGAACGCCCCACAGTGAATGAAGGCGATTTTTTTAGACGGTTGGTAACAGGGTGAAAGGCTCTCAGTGTCCCGCAGGAACGTCTTGATCGACGCACGGAGCTGATGTCAAAGCTCACGACGGAATTCGCAAAAAACGAATCGGCTCAAATGGCAGAAACGCATAAGTCGCTCTACGGAAAAACATCGCGACTTATTCTGCCGCCGGAGATGAACGCAGAGGTTCGTTCCGGTAATTGGGATACGCATCAGGAA
>JAYUVA010000876.1:0-3596 GCA_043754375.1 Candidatus Kuenenia sp.
ACAGCTCAAATCCGTCACGCCGGAGATGGCCCTGAAGCATCCGACATGGCACATGGGGCCGAAAATCTCGATCGATTCTGCGACAATGATGAATAAGGCGCTGGAAATCATTGAAGCTCGGTGGCTGTTTGGGCTTCCGGCTGACAAAATCAGCGTCATCATTCATCCGCAGTCATGGATTCATTCTTTGGTTGAGTTTCGGGACGGTTCTGTGATTTCACAGAATTCTCCACCGGACATGCGGTTGCCAATCCAGTATGCTTTGTTATTTCCGGATCGCCCGGAAAGCCCGGCACGGAAGACCGACTGGACTCAACGGCAAACGTTAGAATTAATCCCACCCGATCTGGACGCCTTTCCGGCGTTGAGGTTGGGATTTGAAGTTGCAGAAAAGGGTGGTACCAGTGGTGCCGTCCTGAATGCCGCAAATGAAGTGGCAGTGGCCCGGTTCCTGAATCGGGAATTACCGTTTCATCAGATCACCTGTGTCGTTAACGATGTTTTGAAGCACCATGAATTCGACGCCCGGCCATCGCTTGAGCAATTGTTCAAGGTCGATCGCCTGGCTCGGGAGGAAGCAGCTCGGTGGAAGACCTGGCATTTCAATTAGTCGCCGCAGTTGATTTTGGCGGCCTGTTTACAAAAGTCCTGAACGTTCTCTCTGTGGCACTGGGCCTGGGACTCGTGATCTTCTTTCACGAACTCGGCCATTTTGCCGTCGCCAAATGGTGCAACGTGCATGTCGAGCGCTTCAGCATCGGTATTGGTCCGATCCTGTGGAGTCGTCAAAAGGGTGAGACGGAATACGCGCTGTCGGCACTGCCGTTCGGAGGCTACGTCAAAATGCTCGGGCAGGACGACATGGACCCGAACCAGATGACAAGCAGTGAGATTGCCGAAAATCCGCGATCGTATTCTGCGAAGTCGGTTCCGCAACGGATGGCGATTATTTCGGCCGGCGTCGTCATGAACATCATCACTGGCTTTTTGTTCTTCACGATTTGCTACTGGTATGGCGTCAACGAACCATCGCCGGTCGTAGGGAATGTGGTGGCGGGATTCCCTGCATGGACTGCAGGGATGAAAGATGGCGATCGTATAGAATCCATCAATGGCGAAGAGATTCGCAGCTTCGGTGATGTTTTTCAATCGGTGGTGCTTTCGACGGGCGATGTTCGGCTTCAGGGGAAACATCTGGACGGCTCCGCGTTTGATCTGACGCTCACTCCGGATCGCGGCGCTTCCGGGCGATCAGTGGGCCTGCAGTCGGCACCGACGAACACGCTCAGTGCAGACCTGATTAATGCCGACGATATCGCCATGGCAGGTTTTCCTGCAATGCGTGCAAAGCTTGTGAGCGGCGGTGCAGATGAACCTGCGCCCGTAACTCCAGCGACACCGAATGGTGCTTTGGAAGCTGAAAAGTCCGACAAGCCCGCAGTTCCTGCCACGCCATTTCGTCCCGGTGACAGACTCATCGCATTGCAGGGAGAACCTGTTAAAACGTTCGTCGATAGAGATGGTCTCACCGCAAAGTATGCGTCAGAGGATCTGATTTATACGTTCGAAAGAACGACGAAGAGTGATGATAAGTCGGTGCCGGACACAACGGCGGAAGTCAGGATTACCGTGCCACCGGATAATGTGCGATCCATCGGATTGTGGATGGCAATGGGTCCGGTGCGCGCAATTCGCACTGGCTCGATTGCAGAAAAGGCTGGACTGAAGGTCGGGGACATCATTCTGTCGGTGGATGACATGGCAATGGGAACCGATTATGATCCCGTCCGTCTGCCGTCATACTTCTCCGATCATGCCGACAAAGTCGTACGTGTCAAAGTCAGCCGTCAAGCGGCCGCTGCGCCTGAACAGCATGAACTGCAAATGGTTCCGACCGACGATCCAGGCTGGATTGAGACTCCGTTTTTCCAGACCAGTCCACTGTCGATTCCAGCGATCGGAGCCGCGTTTCAGATATTCCCGATTATCGCGAAGGTCGTGCCTGGTTCTGAAGCCGAGAAGATCGGAGTGTTTGCGACGGGACAGAAGATTACCAGAATCGAACTCGTCGAAGCTGAAACGAGCACAGACACAGTCCGTTCATCAAACAAAAAGACGCCACCACAACTGATGCTGAATGTACTCAAAGAAAAGCACCCAGGCACCAAGGAAGACATCAATTGGGCCTGGGCATTCAATGAGATTCAATATTCACCGGACCGTCAGATCAGGATTTACTTTGATGATGGAAAATCTGAGAAGGCGGAATTGTTGAAGCGCGTCGAAAAAGTTCCCGACTGGTACATCTGGACACGCGGAATCGTGGGTTGGGATCCTGCCGTTGAATTGCAGAAAGGCGGGTCATTTGCAGAAGCAACGTCGCTCGGTCTGCGCAAAACACGCCAGACAGGCGTCAGCATTTATATGACACTGCGATCGTTGTTTCGTGGAGATCTGCCTGCCGATTCGTTCAGTGGCCCCGTCGGGATTCTGTCTATCGGTTATCGAGTGGCCAGCCAGGGCTTAACTGATTTGCTGTTGTTCCTTGGCTTCCTGAGTATCAATCTGGCGATCCTCAACTTCCTGCCCATTCCAGTGCTGGACGGGGGCCATATGGTCTTTCTGATCTGGGAAGGCATCACACGCCGCAAACCAAGTCCACGTGTCATCGGCTATGCGCATGCAGCCGGATTATTGTTTATCATTTCCTTATTCATGTTTGTGATGTACATCGACTTGTTTGTGAACAAGTTTGTGAGTATGTCAAACTAACCAATCATGACTGACGAAACCTTCCCGCAATTTCCCAGGACTCGCCTTCGTCGCAATCGTCGCGCTGCATGGTCACGGAGATTGGTTCGCGAAAATCATCTTACGATCGATGATCTGATCTGGCCGGTGTTCGTGGTGGAAGGAACTCACCAGGAAGTACCGGTCGCCTCAATGCCGGGCGTGACGCGGTATTCGATCGATGTACTCGTCCGCGAAGTTGGCAACGCGGCCGAACTTGGCATTCCGGCAGTCGCGATTTTTCCGGTCACACCGCAGGAAAAGAAGACACCCGACGGCGAAGAATCCGGCAATCCGGAAAACCTGATCTGTCGGGCGATACACGCGGTGAGGGACGCTCAGATTCCGATTGGACTGATCGCAGACGTCGCGCTCGATCCGTATACGACTCATGGTCAGGACGGACTGGTCCGCAATGATTACGTCGTGAATGACGAAAGCGTGGAAGCACTTTGTCGCCAGGCGGTGAATCAGGCCAACGCTGGCTGTGACATTATCGCGCCTTCGGACATGATGGACGGGCGTGTCCTCGCGATTCGTAAAGCGCTGGATGCAGCCGGGCATCAGAACGTGCAGATCATGGCCTACGCCGCGAAGTATGCGTCCTCGTTTTACGGCCCATTTCGAGACGCAGTCGGTTCTGCCGGGAATCTCAGGGGGGGTGACAAACGCACTTACCAGATGGACCCCGCCAATGCCGACGAAGCCATGCGCGAAGTGGCACTCGATATCAGCGAAGGTGCTGACATGGTGATGGTGAAGCCCGGAATGCCGTACCTGGACATCGTCTGCCGCGTAAAACAATC
>JAYUVA010000877.1:0-4944 GCA_043754375.1 Candidatus Kuenenia sp.
GGTAAGGCCATACAGTTTGCGACAAATGGCTCCGTACTGATTTACTATTTAATGCGGAATGGGGTCGGAATGGACCTCTGGTGCGATGACGACGGGAATCTGTCAGAAGAACATTACTACCCTGCCAATGGCGAGCTTGGGTATAACCGATGGTGGAACGAGGACAACAAGTCAATTTGGCGAGAGGAGTCGTGGCTCAACGGGCTGGGATGGCATGGCATCCTTCGAGACTGGAATGGCAAGGGAAGGCTATGCCGGGGGTTCCCACAGTTCTATGTTAACGGCGAGCGACTTACCAAACGTCAATACCTGAGTGCAGGTGAATCTGACCTATCGATTCCGCCGTATGTTCCAGAGCAGGATCAGCCATACCGCACGCTTCCAAAAGAGTATCTCGCACAAAGACAAACGGGGCGAATAAGAAGTGGAAGCAAAGACCGTTGATGAGAACAGCCCTCATTTTCATCGATTGGGGTCCTGGTCATCGTATAGACGGATTGGATTTTCCACATTTCGTAAGGACAACAGCTTGCAATTCGATGATTTCTCGCCTCCCGCCGTACCGACGCTTGATCAACAGCGTGATGCGTTACAAAAAGGTCTTGGACGAGCCGTTCAATGGGCGACTGCCGGTTTCCTCTCAACAGAACCGCTGCTGAATGCCTGTCTGCACGACCAGAGATTCGACCGACAATGCGAAGACAATCGAGGTGAATGGTTGTGGAAGCTCATCTCGCTGACGGGTTCAGCATCTGAGTTCCGTGATCCACTACTCAATGCACTGCGAACAGTGAATGACGAACAAAATGCGTATCAACTCTGCGATCTTGCTCTGCACTTTGCACGAAGCGGCGACGATGGTTTTCGCCAGCAACTCTACGAATTCGTCGGGGAGCGGCGGACTCCAGATTCGCCATACATCGGTGAGGGCCAATTGCTTAGTCTGGATGGCGAAGAAGCGTTTCTGTTCATTGCTCGATTGCGAGGTCACAATCTGGCGACCACAGATTGGGAATGGCATGACGGGGCTGTAATCGATGCGGCAATTGAAGATCTTGGGGAATCAAGAGTCCGGGAAATTCTGTCACAGTCGCTGGAGCCGGAGATTCGCCGCTTTGCGACAGGCTGGTCTGAAAATGTCAGATCGCCGACGAATGCAGCGTCGCAACAATCAACGTACCGTCAACGGATGCAGGCGATCACAGTTGGCGACTTGATCCTTGCCGCACAAACAGAAGGCCAGAAACATTCGCTGCGAGGCTGGGGAATGCACGCCAGTGAGTCGGACTTGAACCTCGTCGTGGAACAGCTTTGGAAAGAACACGATCCAACGATCATTGCAAACTTGCTTCAGGTGTTTTTACGTAGGCCACTACCTCAATTCGATTCTCGCCTGATCGATCTTTGTCGCCATTCTGATGAAAATGTTCAGCGACGTGCATTCAATGTGCTGTGTGAGAATTCACATCCATTGATTCGAGCATTCGCCATAGATCAAATTCAAGAGAATACGTTGGGAATTCCCGTCGTTGGACTTCTGATCAAGAACTATGAGCAAGGTGACGAGCAGCGAATACTTGATCACGTCGAATTGCCGGAAGACCCATGCGAGCGTCATTGGATGTTCATTGATCTGATAAAGATGTTGGAAGAAAACGAATCGGCTGACAGTTCAAAGTTGGGGCAAATCATCTACTTTCACAATCCGTGTCAGATGTGTCGCTTCTCGGCTGCACGATTACTGTTTCGTCACGGCAATGTGCCGACGTGGTTGGCGGAAGAATGCCGCTTCGATACCGAGGAAGAATGCCGCACCCTTGCAGAACAATATCCTGAGACTTCGCTGGAATGCTGAGCGTTTTATGGAGAGACGAATGTACTCAGTGGTGTTAGCCTTCTCGAAAATTGAGAATGATGGTTTCGCCGATTCAAAGTTCTACACGGGCCAACACTTCGATGCGTCTTACGACTTCAACTTTCCTTTTAGACCGCTGCTCGAATTCATCGCTGAATGCTTGCGGCAAGAAGGCGTGACCGTCGAGATCAGCCTGCCGGACTACATGGAGTTTGAAGACTTCGTTGAAGGAGAGTTCACGGTTGGAGGCAGGGAGATCTCGATATACTTTGAACATTCCCTCTGTGAATTCTCATTTGCATCAGATTCTCAGGAAGATTTGATGATGTTGGTCGATGCTTCGCAAGGCAAAGTGTTTCAACACGAGGGATACGGCCTCGACGACGCTGATTTGACACAATCAACGGGTCGCAGCGGATTCTTGTGGTGGCTGCTGTCGTGGTTTCTGAGACCAATCGCAACATTTCTGATTGTCGTGCTGCCAGAGAATCCAACGGCGTAGTGTCCATCCGCCCGGCATCATCTGTCTCTCATCCAGATCAGCCAATCTTACGGCCGTCAATAATGCTCACGTCACAACTGGTCGGAACAATCTGCGTGAATGCGAATCCAGATGCTTCCAGAAGACTTTGATATTCAAGCGATGTGCGTTCTTTTCCACCGGGCAGCACCATCATGGTGAGATCCAGCAGCTTGGCGAACGAAGGCTCATTCCCCGGTGCAATGACACTCTCGACAATCAAGACTCTGCCATTGGCGTTCAATGCCCGATGACAGTTTCGCAGAATCGTGGTTGCTTTGTCGTCATCCCAGTCATGGATGATATGACGCATCAGATAGGCATCGGCCCCACTGGGAACGGCCTCGAAAAAGTTGCCAGACAATGTTTGGCAGCGATCCGCAACACCGGCTGATTTCAGATTTGGTTTTGCTCGTTCGATCACGTGCGGAAGATCAAACAGCATTCCCTGCATGTGTGGGTAAGTCTTCAACACAGCGGAGATCACTGTACCGTTTCCGCCGCCGATATCGGCGAGTGTATTGATGGCGGAAAAGTCGTAGCTTCTGACCATCGGTGCGGTTTCGCTGCCATGAACGCTGGTCATTGCCTGATCAAAAATGGCAGCAGAAGCTGGATGCTCAGACAGATGCTCAAAGATTGGCTTGCCAAAGACTTTGTCGAAAGCAATCTCACCCGTCTGAACGCTGTAAAGTAACTCACCCCACGCTTGATAATGTTCTTCTCCCATCATCACTGCCATCGCCCATTGTGATCCGGGAACATCACTCCTCAGACATTCAGCCATTGGCGTGAGAACGAATCGACCATCTGCCTGTTCTGCGAAAACGCCGACACTCGCCAAAGCTCGCAGCAGACGATAAAGGCTTGGCTGATGTGTTTCCGAGGCGGCTGCCAGTTGACTCAAAGTCTGCGGACCATGTGCAAGCAGATCAGGAATCTTGAGTTTGGCAGCAACGCAGATCGCCTGCGAAATCCAATATCCGCTGATCATGCGGGAAAGTTGCTGCCTTGGCTCTGACGTGTTCATATTCTCGACGCTTCCATTGTTGAATCGACTGAATGAGATTTGCGTAAAGGGTGATCCTTCATTGCAACATCATATCATTGGCGGAACTGAAGATCTCATACGAATGGATGACTGAGCACATCACATTATCGTGCTGGCGATGGCTTGTTGAATTGCTGACCTCACTCCCATTGGGCGAATTGAGAAGACTTCCAAAGCCTTCGTGTCTCGGACCACGGTTGGATTCTTCAGCCCTTCAATCAAATGCCGCCCGATCTCGAAACTGGCAGGCGTCACCAGAGCCAGCCAAAGTCCAGAAAGATATGGCGTCAGGGCAGGAACGAAAATCAGCCAACGCCGCAATCCCTTCTGCCGAGCGTATTCTCGAATCAAATCTCCGTAGCTCACAATATCCGGGCTGCCAATCTCGAAGATACGACTGTCTCCCGGTGGCAATTCTCTTCCAGCCAGCAAGTATGACAACACGTCGTCCACGGCAATCGGCTGTGTCGGCGTGGTGAGCCACCGAGGACAGAGCATGACCGGAAGTCGATCCGTCAAGGACTTCATCAACTGGTAGGATAGACTGCCTGCACCGACGACCATCCCGGCACGAAACTCGACGGTCTCGACGCCGGAATCTCGCAGAATTTGGCCCACCTCGTCGCGACTTCGCAGATGCGGAGAGAGATTTGGATCGGCATCGTCCCCCAAACCACCAAGATAGATGATCCGCTGCACTCCGGCCTTCTTAGCGGCAACGGCGAAATTCTCGGCGGCCTGCCTGTCTTCTTTCTCAAAGTCTTTTGAGCCGGACATCAGATGCACGAGATAATACGCCGTTTGTACACCCTGTAACGCTTCGTCCAACGAAGTGGCGTCGAGAACGTCGCCTCGCACTATCTGTGTCGAGTCCCTGACCAGTGGCCGCAGTTTGTCAGGGTTACGAGCCAGACAACGCAATTTTACCGGCTGTTTTTCGAGCAGAGAAACCAGCAGACCGCCCACATATCCTGTCGCTCCAGTGAGTAGAACGACGGGGGCTTCGGGCAATTCCGCCATTGAATCCGGTGGCAGCATCGTGTTTGGCCTAAGTCCATGTTGGGATGCGGTTTGCTTTGCGGTTACTATTCGATCAAGCATCTTACCATTTGCCGAGACGCAACACAGGCTGGGCTGTGGGGCTAGATTAAGGGTCTCGATGTTTTCGTTGCGAATGCCTTCTACCGAATCCATCCGCCGCATCCTTTCGGAACAGGCGAAGCTGGACTTCAGCTATTCGCCTGTGGGTGCGACCGCTCATACGCCGCCTGCTGGGTATGTCGTGGATCGTACCCGCATTGAATTGGGGGCCGGAGAGTCGGTGTTTCTCGCTGCCAAAGCCGCCTTGCAGCGATGGGAACACTTTCGATTGGGCTGGGTAGAACCGTGGCCGCCAGAGACACCGATTCAATCCGGCGAAGTTGTGGCGATCATGGCATGGACCGCTGGCCTTTGGACACTCAACTGTTGCCGGATTGTATACGTTGTGGATGAGGCAGGTCCGGTCAGTAAGTTTGG
>JAYUVA010000878.1:0-2710 GCA_043754375.1 Candidatus Kuenenia sp.
AACGAAGCACATGATGAATGGCGGGAAGCGATTGCTGCTGCTGCCGGCACGACGTCTGATCGAGTGGCTGTGCATACGCTGCATCAGCACGATGCTCCGCATGTTGACTACACGGCAGAGCAGTTACTGCGTGACGTCAATGCACCGCAACTTGGACCGTTCGACGGCGCGTTTGCGCGGCAGGCGATGCACAACACGGCCGCGGCGGTCAAAGAAGCAATGCAGAAACTGCTGCCAGTGACACACGTTGGTTTTGGATCGGCAGAAGTCATCGACGTGGCGTCAAACCGTCGTATTCTGGGCGCTGATGGGAAAGTGCGTGTGACCCGTTTCACCGCGACGCGCGATGCGGCGGTGCGAGCCGAGCCGGTCGGCACAGTCGATCCGATAGTGAATATTGTGTCGTTCTGGAATGCCGACGTTCCGATCGCGGTGCTCAGTTACTATGCCGTCCATCCGCAGAGCTACTATCGCATGGGGATTCCGAGCCCCGACTTCCCCGGCATCGCCCGTTTTATTCGTCAGCAAGCCGTTCCGTCAGCCGTGCATGTTCACTTCAACGGTGCGGGAGGAAATCTGGGAGCAGGCAAGTACAACGACGGAAGTTATGAGAACCGGGTGGTGCTTGCGACACGTCTGGCCGACGGCATGAAGCGCGCGTTCGATGCCACGGTGAAGACCGAATTGACGCCCGCGCAGCTTGCATGGACCGCAGTCAAAGTGTCGCTGCCCATGACAGAGCGCTTCGATGAAACTCGCTTCCGCGCTGACCTGCAGGCTTCCGCAACCAATCGTCCGGCATCGACTCAGGCCGCACAGAAACTGGCATGGCTGATGCGTCAACAAAGCCAGCATGCGATTGACGTTCCGATGCTTTCGCTCGGAGACATTCGACTCGTTCACATGCCGGGTGAATTGTTTGTCGAATACCAACTGGCAGCAAAAGCCATGCGTCCGGATCTCAAAGTGGCCATGGCCGCGTACGGTGACTACGGCCCGTGCTACATCGGCACCGCCATCGCATACGATCAGGGCGGTTACGAAACGAGTGAGGGCGCGACGAATGTCTCAGCAGCGGTCGAACCAGTTCTGCTCGACGCGCTTCGTCAGCTCCTGGAATCGGAAGTGAAATGAGACTGCCTGCCGTGAAGTGGGCTGCACGTACGGATCGTATCGAGCTGTGCTCGAAAATCCGGAGGCTGCAACGTACAATTCCCGATCTGACCGCGAGTCAGAATGTGGAACACGTGAAACGTGGTTGACGTGAAACGTGGTTGACGTGAATCTTCGGAGCAGCAGAGACGTGTGTTATGGCAATTGAATTTAACTGTCCATATTGCGAGGCAACGATTCGGGTGCCGGATGCGTATGCGGGCAAACAGGGGCGGTGTCCGAAATGTGATACGAAGCTGTTGATTCCCAGTGTCCCGCTGCCAGGTCAGTCGGCGACTCCACCACAGTTGCCGATGATACATACTCAGCCTGTGGCGGCAAATGGCGGGGGACCGTTGGTGCCGGAAGGGCTTCCAGTCCTCACGAACGGCAACGTTCCGGCTCCGGACGACCCGTTTTCCGTTCGTCCGGTGACGACATCCGTTGTCAGGTCTCGCCGCAGAAATGCACGGCGGCGGCCCAGTCGGACACTGGTGATCGGTGTGCCGGTGATTTGTTTTCTGGTCCTGTTCGGCATCATTGCATACAGTCTCACGGGGAGTCTGCCGCAACTGCATGGAGAACTCACGGGGCGAAGACTGGATGGGTTGAGTCTTCCGAAGTCCGTAATTCCCTGGAGCGATATCAGTCTCAACGAAGACGACCGAAAAATCCTGCAGGAGACCCTCACGACACAACCCGAATCACTTGCCAGTCAGGTCATGGCCTGCCGACTTTCGGCAAGTGACGACGGAATTCTTGTGACGCTGTCGTCGCAGTCGGAGAGTCAATGGATCGTGGTGAATGTGGCGGCGGAGAAACCGCTGGCCATTTGGCGGCGAAAAGAGGGCCCGCACCTGAATCGCCTTCGGCAGGATGAATTGCAGGCCACCGTAACACAGTATGCCAAAGACAAACTACTGAAAGTCAACGGCGAACAAATCGCCATTGACGCTGCGGCGGTGCGTGACAAAGTTGGGCTGAATGCCAGTTGTCGTTCGCTGAGTTATGCGATTCAGGCCGTGGCAGATTCCACTGTTTTTCCCTGTGCCGCTGAAGATGAACAGGGGCAGTTGTACTTCTGCCTGCCGAAGTCAGTGAAGACTTTCAAAATCCAGGGACGGACGTTTTCAAACGGCACGCTTGGTTTTAACGGCGATTACAACGTGACGGTTTCAGGTGAAACAGTGACGACTGAGTCGAAGCCTTCTGCCGACGATACGAAACCAGAATCGTTCATGCCGGGGGAAGAACCTGAGATGTCGGATCCTGACGCGGAAATGAAAGATACCGAACCGATGCAGGAAATGTCGCCTGATGAGAAGACAATGGCGGAGAAAACAAAGATGAAGGGCGAATGATACAGTGCTGTAGGGTGGTTTGTTGATGTGGTTTTTGTTCCGTCACCACTGGTGGCGTTTCCGAAGGGTCTTGCCGCAAAGCGGCAGCATGTGAAAGCCAAGGGCATCGCCCCAGGAAAGGGCAATTCCGAACGTCGAAGCCCTGAAAGGGCGTAATGGGGATGCATGATCATTTCGCCCCTGGGGGCTTTGCATAT
>JAYUVA010000879.1:0-2800 GCA_043754375.1 Candidatus Kuenenia sp.
GACGACTCGGCCGATGTCGAGGTGAAGGAGCACTGTCGTCGAGTCGTGCATGTGGAGCCGGAACGCCCACTGGAAGACGAAACAAGGCCGTCGGGGCATAAGCGGCTTCGACCGAAGGTGGATTGGGAACAGGTTTGGCGCGACAACAAACGGCAGTGCGCTGCCTTGATCCACCGTGAGTGGCAACTCCGACGCAGTGATCTATGGAAACGGGGATTGATTCCTGTCGCTGTCATTCCGTTGTTCTTTGCATTCGCCGTGGGTTTGAGTGTGGAGCGGGGAGAGCAACCGTTGCTGGGCTTTCTTTCGATTCTTTCGTGCCTTTGGATGGGGGCCAGCCTCAGCCTGATGTCGATCACGGACGAACGGGAAATCTTCGATTACGAGCGGGCATTGTTCTTGAGAGTTACCGCGTATGTCACAGCCAAGGCGGTCTTCCACGGAGTCCTTTCGGCGGCACAATCGCTCGTGTTCATTCTCGCCCTGTGGGTGCTTCGCCGGCAGGATTCGGAACGCGAGATCAGTTTGTTTTCCAGCTCCGACGTGGTTTGGACGACGGGAATTCTGCTGCTTGTTGGATGGATCGGCGTATCTGTCGGCTTGCTGTTATCCACAGCGGCGAACCGGCATCGCGACGCCGCAAGCGTCGCACTGCCACTGCTCTTGATTCTGCAAATCGTGACCAGCGTCTATGTGGCCGACACAAATGCTGCTCACGATCGTCAGTTTCTCGCGTATGGGCGGTATCACCTGCACTCTTGCATTGCCACTCCGAAATGTAAGCGGCGTGCTGAAGGATGGCGTGCCGATGCAAAGGTATGGATCTGCAAACGGTGCGACAGAGAACTGGAGAAGGATCGTGACTCCGGAGCAGCAGACGGCTCACAACTGAGCCGCGAGAAAATATCGTCAATCTTACAAGCGAATCGGGATCTGTATCCGACAGAGAGTGAGGACGAAGTTCAGCGAGAAAGAGGACCGACCAAATCAGCCATCATCCCATCGTATTTCACATTCTCGCGCTACGCCGACATTGCTCTCCGCTCCCAATTGGATGTCGTCCGTGAGCCTGGCAATAGCACGTCGTCGCAACCGCAATGGATTTGGTTGACGGAATCTCTTGAGGTTCTTGTGTGCATGTTGCTCGGCTTGTTCCTTGCGACATTGGGAGTCTTGAGGTCTCAACAATGCGACTTGCGGGTTCTGTCTCTGGTGCGGCAACTCCCGTCCAAGTGGACACGCTCAATCAACGTGACCGGAGATGCTGTTTGACCCAACTCGCCAGGCAACTTTGGTCGTGCCCTCTCCGTGTCGAATTTTCCACTCAGTGAATCATGCCCCTCATGGCCCTCAATCCCTTCAACATCAACACGCCGATCACCATTCGCAGTCTTGTCGGGTCAGCTTTGACCGAAACCCGCATCCCGCAGTCTCGACATGCAGTCAGTTCCGTTCGGTCTTCATAACGATCGTCGATTTCGCTGCCTTCCGACCGACGCACGAGAAGTTCTAATAATCACAAGGTCCGACACAATGGCTATCAACTGGCATTTGGGCGTGACGGGGCTGCGTCGCACCGGCAAGACGGTGTTCCTCACGGCGCTGATTCACCACCTGATCCATCATGGCAACAAAGGAATGCACGCATTCGGAGTCGGTGCCAATAGAATTGAGATCGGAGCGGCTACCGGACTGCCGCCGTGGGGTGGCCTGCCACGATTCCCTTACGAAGTGAACCTCGCGGCGCTGCGTGACCAACATCCCTCCTGGCCGATCCCCACCGTCGAGGAAACTTCCTTCACACTGGAGTTTTCCTATCGAGACCCGAATGGCGTGAGGTGGGTCGCGCCCATCTGGAATGGGATGAAGAATCTAGTCGGATGGAATAGGGTCCGACTGCATCTTCACGACTATCCAGGGGAGTTTCTGCTCGATGTGCCTATGCAAGGCCAAACTTTCGAGGCTTGGTCGAACGACGTCATCGCGCGGATGAAAGGGACGTCCCTGAAAGAGGCTGCGGACTACATCAAACTCGTGACCAATCTGTCGACGACCGCTGGCCCTGATCAATTTGACGTTCTGAGACAGTCGTACGCGACGTACTTGATCGCCGCACATGCGGCTGGCCTCGAAATGCTTCAACCGGCCATGAGTTTGCTAGAGGCTGGCCCGGACTGGCAGTTCCTGAGCCCGTCCGCCCTAGCATCCGAAAAGCATCTGCCTTTCGTGCCGATTCCAGGCGAATCACAGGCGGCGTCAGCGCTGCACGCTCCATTCGAGGACTACAAACAACGACGGGTTTTGCCGTTCGCACAGCGTCTGCGTCAGTCGAAGGTTCAGCTCGTTTTGGTTGACATCTTGCGGGTGCTGCGAAACGGCGATGACGCAGTCAACGACCTTACGAACTGTCTCGCAGAAATCATGTCGGCTTATCGTTACCGCGGACTATTGTTCGGCGGAGTCAAACGAGTCATCTTCGCGGCAACCAAAGCGGATCACGTACTGGCGTTTCATCGAGCAAATCTTCGCACACTGCTCGCTACCGCCGTCGATCGCGCCCAGGGTCGCGTCGGCAATTGGACCGTCGTCAATAGTTTTCTGGCATTCACATCAATTCGTGCTACGGATGACATTCAGCAGGACTACGACGGTCGGCCGATTCAGGTGCTCAGAGGGATCAAGAGAGATGACGGCGAACGAAAGGAGCGAGGGCACAATCCGGGCATCGTTCCAGATGGCTGGCCTGCGAACCTCGATTCGCAGAAAGCGAACTACAGGTTCCCCGAGTTTGAGTGTCGGC
>JAYUVA010000880.1:0-2775 GCA_043754375.1 Candidatus Kuenenia sp.
ACGCTGCTTGATCACCTTGTCGCTGTCTCGCAGGAAACATGGTTTGCTTTATGACGCAACTCCTGGTCTCCGTGAGAAACGTGGATGAAGCCATTTCTGCGATGGAAGGCGGTGCGGACATTATCGACGTGAAGGATCCGGACCGCGGTTCGCTGGGTTCCGCGGCGCCTGAAGTGATTCTTGCTGTCGCGCAGGCCATTAGCCGAATCTACGGCGCGAAGCCGCCGTTAAGTTTGGCGTTGGGTGAGTTGCAGGAATGGCAGTCCACAGATTTGACCTCGCTGAGAAATGCGATTCAGAAAGCCACACCGCAGTTTCTGAAACTGGGCCTGGCTGAGGCTTGCAGGCCGCAAGGCACCCAAACATGGATTGCCGAATGGCAGCGAGTTCGAACATCGATCCCCGGCCCTCACGAATGGGTTGCCGTTGCGTATGCTGATGATGACGAGGCACAATCTCCATCCGTTGATTCGGTACTGCAGACCGCGATCGAAAGCGGTTGCGGGATTCTGCTGATCGACACTCACGCCAAGAACGGCAGGTCGTTGCTCGACCAGATGTCCATGGGCATCCTTCAGGCCGTTCGCCGGAAAACACGGGAAAATGGCCTGAAACTCGCACTTGCCGGCAGCGTCGCCAAAACAGACCTGCCGGTGCTTTTGCGAATTCAGCCGGACATCATTGCCGTGCGAGGTGCCGTGTGCGAGCACGGCGATCGAACCGCGACCCTCAGCAAAAATCTTGTCCACGAATTTCGGATCGCGATGAACCACTAGCCTGCTAATGCTTGTGTGGGGTTCCCTGAATCTCCCGAGCCCGAGCCATCGCTTCCTCAGCCTCGAAGATCTTGCCGCAGCGCTGGTAGATGACGGACAACTGTGTGAACGAAAACGCATCGTCGGGGCTCAATTCAGCGACTTTCTTTGCGTGCAGGATCGCTTCCTCCGGCCGTCCCAGTTTCTGAAGATGGACTCCGAGCGCGAGGTGTGTCTGCACATGGCCGGGATCAATGGTCAGAATATGTTGCAATGCAGTGACACAGCCTTCCAGGTCGCCCTCGTCCTTGAGCTTGCGCGCAGCATCATAGAGTTTTTCGGGATTGGCTTCAGGCATAGGGAACTCGTTCAGGTTTCAAAATCGCGGAATGGAATTGGATCACGGCCGGTATGGTAGACAATCGCGACGCAGCGACAAACGAACCTGTAATCGTTTCCGACCAGGCAGATCGCGTCTTGTGCAACACTGGGTTGGGTTTCATCTGACGGATCGGTCTGTTCAGACGGATCCGTCGGATGAAATCCGGAATCAGCGGCAGTATCATGCGGCCGCTATCGACGCAACCCTCTCGGAAGTTTGTGGTTGCGGCTCACGCCGGTTTTGTCAGGGGTTCTTAATGAAACTACGTTCAATGCTCATTGAATCCACCGCTGTCGCGGGATTCTTCATATTGGGCATGTCGCTGCGAATTGCACAACTGGACCTCGAGGCCGTCGAACACTTCGACGAAGGTGTCTACGCCTCAGTGCTTTGGTATGACGGACAATTCCACGCACCCTATCCAGCGCGGCAGTTATTTGCGCCGCCGCTGATTTCCACCATGATGGAATTCTTCAGCTGGATTCCTGGACTTGCCAGGTACGCTGCGTTCCTGCCATCCGTGCTGCTCGGAATCGCGACCATTCCTGCGATGTGGTTGCTCGCCAGAAGTTGGTTCGGGAAACCCGCAGGGATCTTTATCGCGGCCGTCGTCGCCATGAGCGACTTTCATATTCTGTACTCCCGGATGGCACTCACAGATGTCGCCTGCCTGTTCTGGATCATCGCCGCAGTCGGTCTTGGAACCCGCGCGGTCTCCCGGCAGTGCTTTCGAACCGCCGCAGCCGCAGGGTTTATCTGTGGGCTCGCATGGTGGACCAAGTACACTGGCTGGCTGCCTCTGGCAATCCTTTGCAGCGGCAGCGGACTTTGGTGGTTGGTACAAGGCCGTAAGTCGATGTCGATCATGCGGCTGACGGGAATTCTGGCCACGATCATCGTCGTTGCTGTGGCAACATTTGCACCGTGGTGGTGGCAACTTCGGGATGTCGGCGGATACCAGACGGTCGCGGCGACGCATGCGTCGTACGTCACAGGCTGGTCTTCCTGGACTAAGAACCTCGCGCGGCAACTTTCAGATCAACTTCTCTTTGACGGGCTGACAGGACAACTTTCGCTGGGACTTGGACTCGGCATTGCGGCACTTCTGCGATGGACCTCCGGACGTTCCACATGGAACGTAGCTCCTGCGAGTTCAGGCCCGGGGAGTTCAGGTTCCACCGTTGCAACGACATTGCCCCCGCTGACTTTGATGGTCCGATTCATGGCAGCGGCAATAGGCCTCTCAATCATCTCGATTCGAATCAAGACACCTTTGATGCTGATCTGTATTGCGGTCGGAGGGTTGAGCGGCATCTATCTGTGGCCTGTGCTGCAGCGTTCATGGCGACGTCGCGAACTGAACGATCTGTCTCCGACGTCACCCGGAGCCCTGCCGCTGTCAGCAATGGATCTGGAATGTGCGCCTACGATTGATCCGACACTCGGGTTTTGCACGACTGTGACATGGTTCGTCGGGATGCTGCTGTCCACGCCGATGTATGCGCCGTTCAGCCGACTCTTTTTTCCCCTGCTGGCTGCAGTCTGGCTGGCTGCTGCAGGTGGCGTCGCGTGGTGGCTGGAATCCAACCTCAGTGTGGCGCGTCGAATGGTGGGAACCGGCGAGACAGCTCCGAAACG
>JAYUVA010000881.1:0-7269 GCA_043754375.1 Candidatus Kuenenia sp.
TGGTCATTCCAAATATGGCGTGCGCCGTTTCATTCGCGGTTTGCTTGACCTGCTGACGGTGACGTTTCTGACTGGATTCGGTCGTCGCCCATCACATGCACTGGGAACCGTCGGTCTCGGATTTTTCGTGCTGGGGATGCTGGGACTTGGATATCTGAGCCTGCTCTGGATGGCCATGCAAATGGGTCTTGTCAAACCTGTCGTACCGATCGGTCATCGTCCGCTCCTGGCCTATTCGATTGCGGCGTCACTCCTCGGTGGTCAGGCTCTCTCCCTTGGGCTGCTCGCCGAACTTCTCGTTGCCAACACGACTCGCACCGCCGACAGCTACAGTGTGAGCGAAACGACGGCCGGAAAAATGAAAGTGTGAGTTGTTAGCCGCTGCGATTCGAATTCCATGAACGGTCGCAAATCGCAATGTACCGATGGACTGACGCCCACCGCTCGCCGAAAAGTCCGGTTCGCAATCTGAACTACGAACAGTTGCGACCGGAAGATGTCCCGCTTCAGCCGAGCAGTTCTTTTCTCACTCGTCCATCGCCGGCAATGGGATGCGGTCGCCCCTGTTGATCGGGGATCGTGGTCGCTTCGTCGTAACCCAGAAGATGGTAGGCCGTGGCCTGCATGTCCTTTGGGGATATCGGCGTGTCGACAACATCTCCGCCGATCGAATCTGTTGCACCGACAATACGACCTCGAGCCATGCCGCCTCCGGCGAACACCGACGAATACGCACGAGACCAGTGATGGCGCGCACCGCCCGTGGGCCTGGAATCAATTTGCGGTGTACGACCATGTTCGCTGGTGCAGAGGACCAGCGTTTCATCCAGAAGACCCCGATCGTCCAGATCTGCAATCAAAGTAGAGTAACTCTGATCGAAGACCGGCAGCAAATAGTTCCTGAGTCTCGGGAAATGATTCGAATGCGTATCCCACACGGATGCACCATGCGGACCGAACGGATCCCAGAACACCGACACAAATCGAGCGCCTGCTTCCACCAGTCGTCTCGCTGCAAGACAGGACTGACCAAACAGCGAAATTCCATAACGCTCTCGCAGCGCATAGGGTTCACGACCAACATCCATGGCTTCACGAATCCGGCTTGACCCAATCAGTGAAAAGGCTCGCTGCTGCTGAGCGTTGTAGTTGCCGATCTCCGCCGCGCGATCCATCAACGGTCGCTTCGCATCGAACTGCTGCAGCAAATGCACTCGCGCATCGAAGCGCTTCGCAGATAATTCCTGCGGCAACTGGCAACCGTCGGACAACAGGAATCGTCCTGTGGCCTCGATCCCGGCATGCGGGTCCCGGACGTCCTCCGTCTGACTGTCGGCATTCAGTTTCGGAACAATGACGGTGCCCTGCCCTTCGAAACCTGTCCAGAACGGATCATAGCTGTTTCCCAGAAATGCTGCGTACGGGCCAGCCTGATCTGACGAACTACCCTTTGAACAAAATCGCCAGGGTAACCCGACGTTACGAGGCATTGACGGAGATGTGGTGCCTGATCGGCGCCCGTCCAGATAATCCACGACCGATCCCATAAACGGCCACTGCTGAGGATCCCGGGGACTCGTTTCCAGGGGAATGCTGTACGTCGGCATTCCGGTCATCACATACGCACAGCAGTGAATCGGATACTCGTGTGTCATCGACCTCACGACCGTCAATCGATCGGCGATGCGGGCGATCTGCGGGAGCCCTTCGCAGATCTGCAAACCGGGGACGACCGTGTCAATGGCCTTCATCTCTCCCTGAATCTCGGCTGGAGCCCGTGGTTTTGGATCAAACGTCTCGTGCTGGGGAGGCGATCCGAACAGGAACACAAAGATACAGGCCTTCGCACGACTTCCAGCCACGCCCTGCCCCGCGCTGGCCGAACCGGCCCCGGTCCCAAGTCCCAGCGCGCTGATGCCGCCAATCTGCAGGAGGTCGCGACGAGTGATCCCGTCACACAGTCTTTTTGAACTTCCCGAAATTCGCAGCATCGCCAGATTCCCTGTAAGTCGCGCGCCATTGTACCGCTATGACCGTCTGCGCTCCAGTCCGTCGTCAGGATTAGAGTCTTACTCTGTTTTATGCGAGCACCGTGCCCGCATCATTGTTGCTCGTGTCTCCGACGCGAGTCTTCCCGCCACGGAGTGACGGGCAACTATGGGGTGCTGGCAAAGCACGCATTAAGCGGGAGTCAGTTTCAAATTTGCTGACCCTATCGAATTCTATGTGTCGTGATTTTCCAAACCATCGATGGTTTGGAATAGACTTCCAAAATCTCTCTTCAGGCCCAACGGGCTGGTCCTATGTCAGCCTGGGGCAACGCCCCAGTTCCATGCAAAACCATTTTCACATAGCCCCAACGGGGCGATCCTGATTCGAGTGAATGATTTGAATTCGGAAAATCACAAAGTCGTTTCGCAAAGTCCGCCATGTTTTCGTAGGTGTTTGAACGTGTGAACTCCATACCCGGCTGCTCAAGAATAAAGGTATCGACGAAATTGCAGGCAACTCAAGAACGCTGGCATTCAGCCGCACCCGGATGCTCAAACCGATACCGTTCAAGAACGTCGCCACAGTTGCTGTTCGCGTTTTTTCTTGTCTTTGCGTTCCCAGGATGCACGCCGGAACCACCGAAGTCCGCTGAAGGTCAGAAACCCGTCGCTGCAACGGACCTGAGCGGGAGTCCCGGCGCGCGAAAATCGGCCGAGGCGGTCCCTTCGATGGCCTCATTTTCTGACGTAGCGACAAAGGCTGGAATCCAGTTTGTTTATCGCAATGGTGAAGAATCGGGTCATTTCGCGATATTGGAGTCTCTGGGAGGAGGCCTCGGAATCACGGACTACGACAACGACGGTGATGTTGATCTTTTTGTGCCAGGTGGCGGACGTTATGAATCGGCGAAGAAGACTGTCGGACTATTGCCCGGTCTTTTCCGAAATCTCGGGAACTGGCGATTCGTGGAAACAGCTGAGGTCAGCGGAGCAGCAACGGCACCGTGGTACAGTCATGGGGCAGCGATCACGGATTTTGATAACGATGGCTTTTCGGACGTGCTTGTGACCGGTTATGGTGGCTTGTTGTTTTTTCAGAATCAGGGCGATGGCACGTATCTTGAGAACGCTCTCGACAGGGGGCTGACTGATTCTCAATGGAGCACCAGTGCGGCGTGTGGTGATTTGGACGGCGATGGCAACCCCGATATCTATGTGGCTCACTATGTGAACTGGTCACCGGACAACAATCCCTTCTGTGACGGTCCGAAGCCGGGCCTCAGGGAAGTCTGTCCTCCTCGCCGTTTCGAACCACTTCAGGACGTCATCTATCACAACAATGGCGAAGGCACTTTTTCAGACTTCACCGCGAAGCTGCAACTTCGCACTGACGGTAAGGGCCTGGGTGTTGTGATGGCAGATGTCGATCTCGACGGACACATTGACATCTATGTCGCGAATGACACAGTTCCCAACTTTTTGTACCGCAACAGCGGCGACGGCGCTCTGCAGGACGCCTCGGACATTAGCGGAACCAGCGTCAGCGATTCCGGATCGCCGGAAGGAAGCATGGGCGTCGATGTCGGCGACTATAATCAGGACGGTCGACCCGATATCTGGGTCACGAATTTTGAAAGAGAAAGCATCGCACTTTATCGAAACGATGGCAACTTCATTTTTCAGCATGTCAGCCGTTCAACCGGCATCACTGCCGTCGGAGGATTGGCTGTCGGCTGGGGAACTGTTTTTCTGGATTTCGACAGAGACGGAGACGAAGACGTCTTTGTATCGAATGGTCATGTGATTCGATACCCGACGAACGCTCCGTTGCGCCAGATGCCCCTTCTGTTTCAGAATGACCCGGGTCTGCGGTTCCACAACGTGGCTCCGGTAGCTGGAGACTATCTGCAAACACCTCACATGGGACGCGGCGTTGCCTGCGGAGATCTTGATAACGACGGGGATCAGGATCTTGTGGTCTCCTGCACCAATGAACCATTGGCAGTCCTGGCGAATAACTCGGGCACGAATAACTCTCTCGTTTTTCGATTGATCGGTACCAGAAGTAACCGCGACTCAGTGGGTGCCTATGTCAAAATACGAGTCGCACCGGATCAACCGGAGATGATTCGCCTGGTAAAGGCAGGCGGAAGCTATGCATCATCGAATGATCCCAGACTTTTTTTCGGTGTCGGAAGTGCCACGTCGATCGCGGAAGTGGCGATTCACTGGCCTTCCGGAGTCGTACAGAATTTAAGCGACGTTACCATCCAGGAAACTCTCGTCCTGCTGGAGCCAAATGCAGACCGCTAGACCACGGTTTAAGACGATGTTAACTGCGGGGAAAACCGGGGCCCGCGGCTGACGGCTTATCTCGATGTGCCTCGAGACTCCGCGCGGTCATGAGTGGGACGATTGGTGAGCGGCATGCGTCAGCTTGCCGGTACAAAAACGAGATACCGGAGGGCTTACGCCGCTCCGCTCGCCGGACTCAGTTTCGGCCGCGCGGAGTATAGGTCCACGCCTTGCGGGTTGCCTGTCACAAAGAAAACGGTAGAGTCCGTATTTTTCAAGAGCCTGAGGTCTGTTCATGTTCCGTCGTCATCCTTTGAAATGGCTGGTTGCTGCTCTCGTCGTGGGGATCGGTATCTGGCTCCGGTTTCGGACCGTGCCGGTACTTCCGGGCGATCATCTGAAAATGGGACTTGACCAGCTCGCAGCCGGAAAATTTTTATCGGCTGAACAGCATTTTCGCGATGAGCTTCGGCTTGTTCCGGAGCAGCCCGTGGCAAGCGGAGAGTTGGCCTTGCTGCTCATCCGGTCAGGCCGCAACTGGGAAGCATCGCCGTATGTCCGCACAACTCTGAAGCAGGAGAGAATTCGGCAGGATTCTCTGGTTCGGATTTCCGGTGATCCTGAACTGGCGATCGATGAGTCTCTGCTGAACGATTGGCACCGACAGTCGCCGGAAGAACTTTCTCCTCTGATCGGTCTTGCCAAAGCGGCTTTCCGAAACGGCAAAACCGAAGCAGCACATAAATTGGCTGACAGGATGCTTGCGATATCCCCGAATGATCTGGAGGCCCATGTGATCAAGGGCCACGCAGAACTCAGAACAGGTCTTTCACAACTTCCCGATTGGAACAGGAAGCTGCCCCACGATGCCGGACAACATCCCGGCATCTGGTTAGTCCGGGGTGAATGGTGCCAGCAGGCAGGCAATCCGGAAATGGCCACCCGTTGTTTTCTTGAGGGCATGCTTCTGAATCCGGATGATCGGAACATGAATCTGCGATTGGGTCAATTGCTGGGTGACGAAAAAGGCCAGCCGTTTCTGGAACGAGCGGAGACACTTCGAAGATTGTTCGATGCCATTTCTTACATCGACAAACAACGGAGCTATTCCCAGGTGTTGGGACTGCTCAAATCACTCCAGTCTTTGGGTCGGTTTCAGGAAGCGGCGCAATGGGGACAGATTGCCATGACTTCAGATCCTTCACTCATGATGCGGATGACCACGGATCGCGATTTTTCGACTGAATATAACCGAATTTTTTCTGCAACGGGTGACAAAAATGGAAATCTCAACCAGGCATTGAAATTCAATCTGAAGACATTTCCGGAATGGCTCCCACCTGCAGGTGCATCTGGTTCTCAGGAAGCCGTGGTACAGAAAGAGTTCCGATTCAGGAATGACGCCGCGTCCTGTGGTCTGGATTTCACTTACTTCAACGCGGACGACCCGGCCACTGAAGGAAAACGTCTGCAGGAAACCACCGGCGGCGGCGTGGGAGTTCTGGATATTGATCACGATGGCTGGCCGGACCTGTATTTTCCTCAGGGATGCACATGGCCTCCGGGAACTGACGGACGTTTTGAAGATCAGATATTTCGGAATCTTCGAGGTCTCACGTTCACGAATTCCACGGCTGCGGCCGGAATTGGCGATACCGGATTTAGTCAGGGTGTGGCGGTCGCCGACTTTGATAACGATGGTTTCGATGACTTGTATCTGGGCAACATCGGTCCCAATCGGCTGTATCACGGAAACGGCGACGGAACGTTCTCGTCACTCAATGCCGGCGAGAGTCTTGCTGGCGATACATGGACCAGCAGTTGCGCGGCCGGAGATTTCAACGGCGATTCACTCCCGGACCTGTTCGTGGTGAACTACATTCACGGCGACAGGGTCTTCGACAAAATCTGCGAGAACGAAAACATAAAAGTTACCTGCTCCCCTGTAGGTTTCTCCGCCGCGCAGGATTGTCTGCTGATCAACCTCGGTGACGGTCGCTTTGAAGACCAGTCCACCGTCTCGGGAATTCAGCGGCTTGATGGTCCGGGTCTCGGAGTCGTCGCCGCACATCTTGATTCCGATGACCGGCTGGATATCTTTGTCGCGAACGACCAACAGGCGAATTTCTGTTTCCTCAATCAATCCGTACCTCACAGTACGCAGTCCCATTTTCGTGAATATGCCGTCAATAACGGTCTGGCATTTGATCGGGATGGAAAATCGCAAGCCTGTATGGGCGTCGCCGTCGGCCATGTCAATAGTGACGATGTTCTGGATCTTTTTGTCACCAACTTTGCCAACGAGTCGAATACGCTTTATCTGAGTCAACCCGGGGGAATTTTCTCAGATGCAACGGCAGTCTGCGGCTTGGCAGCGCCAAGTTTTCCGATGCTGGGCTTCGGGACGGCGTTTCTGGATGCCGATCTTGATAGCCGTCTGGATCTGGTCGTCGCAAACGGTCACATCGGAGACCATAGACACTTTGGACAGCAATATCGGATGCGTCCTCAGATCTTCGCAAACATTGGGACTGGAACCGCGCCTGGATTTGCTGAGTTAACGGCCTCGGATGTGGGCAGTTACTTTGAATCTGAACTTCTCGGTCGCGGACTGGCGGTCCTCGACTGGAATCGAGATGGCCGGCCGGATTTCTGCGTGTCACATCTGGACTCCCCGGCAGCTCTGCTGACGAACGACACTGCCGATGTGGGGCATTTCCTTACGATTCGACTGTGCGGTGTTCAGAGTTGCCGCGACTCAGTCGGTACACGCATCCGCATTATCGCCGATGGTCTGACGTCTTTTTTTCAACTGACGGGCGGCGGAAGCTATTTGTCGTCAAGTGAGCGATTCCTTCTGTGTGGTCTGGGGGACGCAGCAGAAATCGATGAATTGAAGATCCAGTGGCCGTCTGGTAAAATTCAGACCTTCCAGAACCCTGGCATCGACCAATCCCTGGTCGCCATCGAGAGTCGCTCATCG
>JAYUVA010000882.1:0-2984 GCA_043754375.1 Candidatus Kuenenia sp.
CGGATGGACAGATTATCGATGTGTTCACTGCCGCTGGGCTGAAACGGCCAGACATCAGCATCCTGTCGGATCAGTTTCTGGCGGAAGTCCGTGGCCTGAAGCACAGAAACGTGGCCGCTGAATTGCTGGAGAAACTGCTGAAAGATGAAATCAAAGTCCGGTCTCGACGCAACCTGGTGCAGTCGCAACTGTTCTCTGACAAACTGAAGAAAACCTTGAATGCGTACCACAATCGCGCGATCGCGACGCATGAGGTCATCGAAGAACTGATCAAGCTGGCCAAAGAAATGGAAGCTGCGTCGAAGCGTGGTGAAGATCTTGGCCTGAATGACGACGAGATCGCGTTTTACGATGCACTGGCAACGAACGAATCAGCCATTAAGGCCATGGGCGATGACAAGCTGAAAGTGATTGCCGCCGAACTGATCAAGATGGTCCGTAAAAGTGTGACGATCGACTGGAATCTACGCGACGGGGCTCGTGCAAAGATTCGGGTGATCGTGAAACGCATCCTGAACAAGTGGGGCTACCCACCGGATCTGCAGGAAGAAGCGGTGAAGACAGTGCTGCAACAGGCGGAGCTGTTGTGTGCGGACTGGATGGGGGATGACACGTAGTCTTGGTTCCGTACGACAACGACGACAGGCCTTTGCGCAGATTTGGGATCCGAATGTCTTGTTTTAACCCGGATTATTCACGTAGGCCGGAGCAAATTCGCGTAGGCCCGTGCCGGAACTCCACAAACGTGATTTTCCGTATTTGACAGACTGTTGGTGATCGCAGGATTGGTTAGCGAATGCAGTTCCGGCGTTTATCGCGTTTGTTTGGTCCGGCCTACATTGTCGCTGAATAATCCGGGTTAAACGATTCAATCAACAGACCGCTGGCTGGGCAATGTAGTGCTACTCGGCAATGCGATGCGTCGGCACGGGGCGACCGGGGCGGAAGCTCTGCAAAGAAACCACGTGGTGGGTGAGCCCCAGCTCGGCACTCGTGGCCGCAAGTTCTTCGCGGACTATCTTTTCCAGTTCAACCGGGTCCGCAGCGACTCGGGCATTGACCACCACGTTCGCGGACGGCGTGCGTGAGTTGGATGCCAGCGACAGTTCCGGGCCGGTTGCATTGCTGACAAGATTCGCGACGGCGTAACTGCCTTCGCAGAGTCCGATGACTTTCAAATGTGCCGCTTCCGCACTTGACGTCAGCAGGCGTCCGTGCAGCCGCGCGATCAGGTCCATAAGAAACGTGTCGAGATCAAATTCACTCGTGGATTGCACGACAACCTGACTGTTGAGCCACCCGAGTTCCGCTTCGCCTTCGGCATAGACGTCGTAATCCACTTCCATCACGCGACGACCGAATTGCCCGCGTTGTGCCAGAGTTTCGACCAGGGTTGTGAAACCGTCGCCGTTTCTGGCTGAGCAGCGGAGGACCGGTCGGCCGGGATATTCCGTTTCGATCAGCGCCTGAAGTTCGGCGATGTCGGCCGTGGACAACTCATCAATGCGATTGATCACGACAAAGTCGGCTTCTTCGATCTGCTTGCGAAAAATGTAGTTGGCCTTGGGCGAAAATCCGCTGCTGCCGTCGCCACGCAGAATTCTGAGCCCGTGGCTGGGTTTCAGGATCACGCCATACGGAGCGATGTCGAGCGGAACGGCATAAACTTCCGTCAGCGGGCGGATGACCGTGGCCACCAGATCCGTGCAACTGCCAACCGGCTCCGCCAGAATAATTTCCGGCAGTTCGCCTTCACCCAGGTTCTCGACCGTTGCTGTCAGTGCATTGAAGTTGCAGCAAAAACATGAGCCGGCAACTTCACCGACATCAAATCCTTGTGATCGCAAATTGTGCGTATCGACCAGATCCGTGGTCTGATCGTTGGTGACGATGCCGACTTTCTTTCCCTGCGACATATAATGCCGCGCAAGCCGCGAAATTGTTGACGTCTTACCTGCACCAAGGAAACCACCGATCATGATATAAACAGGCTTCATTTGACTTTCTCTTCTTTTCTGTCCGAGGAGCATCAGGTCGCTGGACAGCGAGCCACTGGTCGAATGCCCTGGTGTGGGCCAACACAACTTTTAGCAAATTGCGCACGGGATGTCACGGATGCGGTCAATGCGTCGAAAGGTCGGCTAGAAGTCTGTCCCGATACTCCAGGATCGTGAGCGGCAAGGCGCTCACAAGAACACCGGTATGCAGACAGACTCCTGGACTCCACGCGGTCATGAGTGAGAGAATTGGCGAGCGGCATGCGTCAGCTTGCCGGTACAAAAACGTGGTACCTATGGGCTCACGCCGCTCCGCTCGCCGGAATTATTCCTGGCCGCGCGAAGTTAGAGTCCGATGCGATGGGCCTGCGCTCCGCCAGGCCCGCCCTGGGAAAGCCCCTACTTTCAATCCACCAGTTCCACGAGCACCGTGGTTTCTGAAATGACGGGATACGAGCCATCTTTCATCAGCGTGGCGCGGATTTTCAGGGGGTGTTCGGTCTGGGCTGAAGCGGATGGAATGATCGAGACTGTGAATTCGGAATGTGATACATCAGAGGCCAGATTCTGAGGTTTCGCAATGAACGGCGAGCTTTGAGTGTCCTGACCGCAGAGTTCCAGGGTGATGCGTTCTGTCAGCTTTTCTGATCGATCGATGTGGATCGGGATCGAAATTTCCTCGCCTGGTTTTGCCCGGAATTCGGTTTCACCAGCAGAGATTTTTAACAGAGCTCCGGTGGGCAGGAAGCCCATGCGGGTTTTCTGGTGACTGACCGAGTACCGTACGTTGCCTTTCGGGTCGGCGACCTTTGCGACGCCGTTAACGACCATCCTCGAAGTGCGCGTCGTTTCCAGCCATTCGGGCAGATAAACCGGATACAGAATGCGATTGATACCTGGCGGGACAACCAGTTCAGGCCCGGTGATTCCCTGAATATGTCGGCCCTGCATCGACGTCATTTCCAGCATGATCTCCGCGTCAAAGCC
>JAYUVA010000883.1:0-3978 GCA_043754375.1 Candidatus Kuenenia sp.
GCCAGCGTCAGGCGTCGGTCTGCGGGCAGCGAGAACGGGTCATCCCACAGCAACGCATGAATGCCTTCGGGATTGCAGGCGCTTGTGGGAAAAAGATCAACAACCAACAAGTGAATCCCTGCGTCCATGACTTCGATACTCTTGGTCACAAATTCGTGGATCGCCCTTGAACCGTCCTTGTTGCCTGGTGAAATGATCTCGATCATGGCTACGACACGATTGTGAGGTTCCTGACGAATCGAAATCGTTCGCCGCTTTTCTCGATAGACAGTGGATTCAGAAACGACGCTGCGAACAGTGACTTGCGGTGGAGCGTCAGCCAGAACCACGGCTCCCTGCGGCGGATTGTCGTCCGAATGGCCTCCGAAATCGTAATCTTCGCGACTGGATTCTACTCGATCATGCGTGGTCCATTCCGGGGAGGTCAATGTCAGTATATCGGGAACAGTGTGGCCGGCATGTTGTTCGGCCATCGAATAAAAGCCTGATGGCAGCAAGCCCTCATTCAGACTACGCGAAAGGTCCGCGATCCAGAGGCTATGAAAATGGTGGAATGTCCCGGCGGTGACGCGGGTCCAGTCGTGAATTTGCATGAGTTGACTCAGTTCGATTGTGACTCACGTTTTGTTGACGCTCACTGTCATCAAGTCTACCACGCATCGAAGTTCGTTGGAAAGGAATGTAGGTTGGACATTCCTGTCCGACTCGCGGGAATCTGCGATTCCGTTCGTAGTATCGGTCCTGCTGTGTCACATTCTCACTGATTGATTTGAGCAATATCCATGATCACAGATCTCTGGAAAGAAAACTTCAAAGACATCGGCAAACGCCAACACATCCCGCGGACGCCGCCATGAGTCGAGGCTGAACCACCAATATGGGAACACGTGAGTTTGACTCGATGCTTGCGAATTCGGCTCAACATTCCTTCAGGACTCCTCCTCGATGAAGCCGCGACTCCAACGTAAAACGCAGGAGACGGTACATCGAAGGCCAGCAGGTAGACACCAAATGTTGAGTTCAGGGCCTTACCATTGGGTGTGACGGGCGTCATTGCTCGCGACAACGAATGAAAGGTCGCACGTTCTCGGGCTGGGGTCAATCAGATTTTCTTGCCCTTCGCGTCGATGCACGCGGAGTATTCGCCTGCCGCTCCCGTCCATCGAGATTTATCACAGGGAATCGAAAAATGGTCGGACAGCTTTTGCGGAGGAGCGAAAGTCAAAAATCGTATTCGGAGGCATTGGTTTTCAAGTACCTGTGTTGACGAGTGAGTTCCCGCCACGGAGTGACGGGGCACATTGTTGTCTGGACTATCCCAGCCGCTGCCGTTCAATTGACTCAGCAAGTTGTTCCACGATGCCCGCCACGAAGCGGTCGAGGTTGCTGGCGGCGTTGTTGGTGCGTTCGCGCCATTGGTTCATGATGGCGATTTTTCGCAAGCCCTTGAACAACGTTCCCAGTGCGGAACCGAGAGCGCGGCTGGTGGGATGGAAGATCATCGAGGCGGCTTGCTCGGGGATTTCTTCGTCGATTGAATCTACGGCCACGCGAATCGCCATGAAGCGGATCGTGCGTTCCTGACAGACCTGAGCGACCGCCAGACTGCCGGTGTCGGCGGCGAGGCCGGGAAAGCGTGTACGCAGTGCCTGCTTTTCCGCAGGAGTCACGGGATGGTCGTCGGCCACGATCAGCTTGCCCACATGGATGCGTTTGCGGGCCGGGATGCTGCACTTTACTGGCAGGCTGTTGACATGCGTGTCACTGATCTCGTTCGCAATCACGATGTCGCCTGGCCGTACGTCTTCTGAAAGCGATGAACTGAATCCGACCGACAGAATCCACGACGGACGATGTTCGGCGATCAGAAGCTCCGTCGCGGCTCGATGAGACGCGAATCCTTCATCGGCTTCGATGAGTGCGATACGTGTCGTTTCGCCGAGAAATCCACCGCGCATGGTCATTTTTTTGTCGGAATAACTCCGCGTGCGATCGAGACGTTTCAGGAACGGCTTCACTTCGCCTTTGTGAGTACACACGATTCCGATGTCGGCGGACGAGCGGTCCGGAGCCGGTTCTTCGGTGGAAGGTTTCTGTTTCGTGCCTTTGCCGGAGTGACTCACGCTGACGCCTCAAAGTCCTTCATGAACTGCACCAGCGCATCGACGCCTTCGGGTGGAAATGCGTTGTAAATGCTGGCACGCATCCCGCCAACGCTGCGATGGCCCTTGAGCCCGCTGAAGCCCTTCGCTTCGGCGGCTTTGACGAACGCATTGTCTTTGTCTTCGTTGCCCGTGACGAACGTCACGTTCATCATCGAGCCACTGCCGGGGCGTGCAGTCGATTTGAACAACGTGCTCTGCTTCAGATAGTCGTAGAGCTTCGCGGCCTTGGCCTTGTTGCGCACGTCCATCGCCGCCAGTCCGCCATTGGACTTGATCCAGCGGAAGACCAGCATCATCAGGTAGATGCCAAATGTCGGCGGCGTGTTGTACATGGATTCATTTTCGGCATGCGTCCTGTACTGCAGCATCGTTGCCAGATTCTTGTTGCCCGCTTCGACCAGATCTTTGCGGACAATGACGAGCGTGACTCCGCTGGGTCCCAGATTCTTTTGAGCACCGGCGTAGATCAGACCGTACTTGCGAATATCGATCGGGCGACTGAAGATATCGCTGCTGGCATCGCAAGCCAGAAACGCGGAGTCCGGGATGCCGTCAGGTTCCTTGCTGAACTGCGTGCCGAAGATTGTGTTGTTTGACGTGAAGTGAACGTAGGCCGGGTTTTCGCTGTACGTGCAGGCATCGGGAATGTAGTTGAAATTGGCGTCCTTACTCGTGCAGGCGACATGCGTCCTGCCAATGAACTTCGCTTCCTTCAGAGCCTTTTCGGCCCACACACCTGTGACCAGATAATCGGCCGTGCGGTCTGCGGCGAGAAAATTCATCGGCACCATCGAAAACTGCAGCGACGCTCCGCCTTGCAGGAACAGGACGGCGTAGTCGTCCGGGATTCCGGCGAGTTCGCGGCAGAGTGCTTCCGCTTCGGCAGCGACGGCCATGAACGGCTTGCCGCGATGCGAGTGTTCGCAGATGCCGATACCCGTGTTCCCAAGCGACAACAGGTTTTCGCGGGCTTCTTCGAGCACCGTTTCAGGCAGGACGGCCGGACCGGCAGAGAAATTCCAAATGCGGCGCGTCATCGCGGCGTCAGCTTTCATTACGGAAGAAGTGGGATTGACAAGTCTACGTTTTTCGCCACAGCAGGCCGAATTCTAGGGCCTTGCTGCCTTCCTCACAAATCCGGCTGCCAGTTAGAGCCGCTGTCAGGAAATCATCGCCTCGGAAACAGGGAATTTCTGTGGTTTCGTGCAGGATCACCGTCTGGCGGCAACCTTTGCTGAAGGTGGCAAACTGACTGCCTGAACCATACCACAAGGGGGCGAAATCTGTTAGGATTCCCCGTCCGCAGAATAGGATGTCAGAAATATCGTTTGACCGAGCCCGCGTGAGTTCGGTTGGTCGAGTCGCGACGAGGGATTCGCCAGTTGCGACGGATCGGTATCGAGTCGCGGACGCGAATGAATTTGATTTCCGAAACCAGGGTCACACATGCAGCTGTCATGCAATCGAGCGTTGTTTTCTTCCGCATTTTCCATCGCCGCCTCAGCCGTTCCTTCGCGAACGCCCAAAGACATTCTGCGAAATGTTTTCATGTCGGTCACCAGTTCCGGTGTGGAACTCGTCGGCACGGATCAGGAAATGGCGATTCGCTACGCAGTGAGCGGCATCACGACAAGTTCTACCGGCGATGCGCTGCTGCCGACTCAGCGGATGTCATCCATCCTGCGCGAGCTGCAGGATGAGCAACTGGAACTCACCATCGACGAGCAGAATATTACTCTGAAAGCGGCATCGGCCAAGTTTCGACTCACGTCCGAAGATCCTCGTGAGTATCCGCCGGTTCCGCAATTCAGTG
>JAYUVA010000884.1:0-4104 GCA_043754375.1 Candidatus Kuenenia sp.
GCCGGAGGCGACGGCTATTCCGCGAGCCGTCGCCTCCGGCTCGGCGGTAAACAAAGATGCGAAATCGGGGACTCAATCAACAGCCCGCTAGCGCCTTGCGGCTCACGATTCTGGTGTATCGGGACAGACTCCTAGGTGCATCCCCAGCGCGGCCTTAACCCCACAACTTCGAGATTCTCTTCCGGATCTCCGAAGTATCGCTCTGGATCAAGCCACTTTCACCCGTGCCTCCATAACCTGAACCGTACGTCATGCCCTGGGATTGGCGGTCAAACAATGCCTGAATGTGCGTTGGCAGAAATCGCGTGATCTTACTGAGCGAATGCTGGTCGCTCTTGCGGCGGTTGTGAAAGTAATATCGCTCGGGCCGCACGACGCTCAGATGATTTTTGGCACGCGTCATCGCGACGTAAAACAAGCGGCGTTCTTCTTCGATTTCTTCCGGACTGCCGGTTGCCATGTCGGACGGGATATTGCCGTCAGCCGCATGGATCACGAACACAGAATCCCATTCCAGGCCCTTTGCCGAATGGATCGTGCTGAGAATCAAATAGTCCTCGTCCAGAAACGGATCGGCCGGAAGTTCCTGTGTCGAACTGGGAGGATCCAAAGTCATCTCCGCCAGAAAATCTGTCCGGCTTTGATACCGCGCGGCGATGGCTTCGAGCTGAATCAGATCATTCAGTCGAGCCTTCACGTTGTCGTACTTTGTTTCCAGCAAAGGAGCGTAAAATAATCGCGTCGCATGAATATCCGTGGCAACTCCCGCGTCTGATTCAGCCCGTTGTTCCATGTCCTTCAACAGACGAATGAGTTTCGGCCAGTCGTCTCGCAATGCCGCCGGAGGCGTCCACGACGACCATGCGTCAAAGTGGCCATCGGCGTCGCGGAGTGAATCCAGCAGCGTCGCGGCTTTCACATGACCGATGCCGGGCAACAGGACGAGGACTCGAAAACCGGCGACGGAATCCAGTGGGTTTTCCGCCAGCCGCAGAAACGACATCAGATCACGCACATGTGCCGTCTCCAGAAATCGCAGACCTCCGTATTTCACAAACGGGACATTGCGACGCCCCAGTTCCGCTTCCAGAGCCATGCTGTGATGTGACGCTCGAAACAGCACGGCCTGCTGCTTCAACGGGATTCCCTTCTCGCGCCGGTCCAGAATCTGATCAATCACATACGTCGTCTGAGCGTCCTCATCACTACACGTGACCAGCACCGGCAAACTGCCGTCACCGCGCGATGACCAGAGTTCCTTGGAGTGCCGTTCGTCAGCTTCTCCGATCACTCGATTGGTGGCATCCAGAATCTTCTGCGTGCTGCGATAATTCTGTTCGAGCGGAATCAGGATCGTGCCGGGATAGTCATCCGGAAAGTCCAGAATATTGCGGACGGTTGCCGCGCGGAAGGAGTAAATCGACTGCGCATCGTCGCCGACTGCAGTCAATCCTTTGCCATCGGGGCAGATGTTTTTCAGAATCTGAGCCTGCAGGATGTTGGTGTCCTGATACTCATCGACCATGACTTTCTGAAACTGCTGCCGCAGCATTTGCCCGCCATCGGCGTTTTCCGCGAGCGCATTCCAGAACAACAGCAGGTCGTCGAAATCCAGAACGCGCTGTTGCTCTTTGGTGGTCGTGTAACCGGTGAAAAGTTCGCCCAGCCGTTCCTGATGTTCCAGGCACCAGGGGAAATATTTTTTCAGCACAATCTCCAGCGACTTCTGAGTGTTCACGCAGCGGCTGTAGATGTCGAGACAGGTCGATTTCAACGGAAAGCGGTTCTCCGATTTCGGCAGATTCAGCTTCGACCGCACGACGTTCATCAGGTCTTCCGAATCACTTCGATCCAGAATCGTAAAATCCGGATACAGTCCGATCAGATTTCCGTATCGGCGCAGGACGTTCGTGGCAACGGAGTGAAACGTGCCACCCGCGATGCGCCGAATCGATGATCGCTGACAAACCCTGGGATCCTTCACGGTCGAAGGATCGAGCTGCACGAGAATCTGTTCGACTCGCCGCAACATTTCTGCGGCAGCTCGCCGCGTAAAAGTGAGCAGGAGCAACCGCGACGGGTCGGTCCCGGACACGATCTGCCATGCGACTCGATGAGCCAGCGTGGTGGTCTTCCCGGTTCCGGCGCCCGCAATAATCAATAACGGTTCGTCGCCGTGCATCACTGCCGATCGCTGCTGTGGATTCAGCGATCGCAGGAATTCGGGAATATGGGGTGTCGCAGGATCAGTCATGACGCGAGGAAGGATACGCGACACGTTCGTCGGAGACAATTCAGCAACGATAGCCGTCTCACTCCGTCGAGAAGAGCCTCATCACAGCGGAGTGTGATGGCTACTTTGAGGCTTACAGCTGCTTCATCAGAATACGTCTTACAGCCCTGCAAAGATCCGGCTGCCGATTCGCACCATGGTCGCGCCTTCTTCGATGGCAGGAATAAAATCGCCGCTCATCCCCATTGATAGCTCGCGAGGAATCAGACCAGCGTTCTGACAGGCGTCGGTCTGCTGCAGTTCATCGCGCAACATGCGTAAGGATCGAAATGTCGGCCGAGCATCCTCAGGATTATTCGACTCCGCTGCCATCGTCATGAAGCCATCAATCTGGACGGCTGTAGAAACGCTGACGATCTGTGACCAGTCTCGCCGCAGTTCTTCGGCAGTGAAACCCGACTTCGTCGTTTCCTGAGACATATTCACCTCAAGCAGGACCCTTGGACGAATTTGCAGTTCCGTCGCCACTGCGGCCACTCGTTCCAGCAGTCGTAGGGAATCGATGGAATGAATCATGCTTGCGTGCTGCAGCGCCAGCTTCACTTTGTTCCGCTGAAGTTGTCCGATCAGATGCCACTGGACTCCCGGCAACATGACCTGTCGTTCGGCCAGTTGCTGCGGACGATTCTCGCCGAACGTCTGTTGCAGCGAACTCAGAGCTTCCACCCACGGCCACTCCGCATACTTCGTCACGGCAATCAGCCGCACATCGTTCAGCGACCGCCCCGATCGACCGCAGGCAGCGCGCATCTGATCGTGAATTTCATTCAGATTCTGACTGAGCTGATCATGAATTGTCATCGTTATACTCTGCACGGGCACAAGTGGCATGTAGCCGGATTCGTAAGAATTCGGAGGTGTGCATTATTCATGGCCGAATTCTGACGAATCCGGCTACAACAAGACATCTCACTCATAACCGCGTGGAGTTTAGTCAAGGCTGAAGGTTATAACACGCGCCTTTGTTGTACTTGCCATACGTTCATCTCTTATTAAAAGCGGGACCATTGTGAAAATTCCTGAATCCGCTCTGATCGCAGGGTGTGGTTATGTGGGTGGCCGTGTCGCCGTGACCTGGCAGGCACGAAGAATGCAGGTGTTTGCAATCACCCGCAGTGAGTTGAAGGCACAGGAACTTACCAACGCCGGAATCACACCGATCCTGTTTGATCTGGCACAGGCAACACCCATGCCAGAATTGCCGGACATTGACGCTGTGCTCTGGAGTGTTGGCTTTGAACGCACGTCCTCCACATCGCGGCAGGCAATCTGGATCGATGGCTTGCAACGACTGTTGAACGCCCTGCCCCGACGCGCAGACCCTCGTCGCATTTTGTACACCTCCAGTACCAGTGTTTACGGAGACGGACACGGCCAGGATGTGGATGAGCACACTTTGCCAATTCCGACGTCCGAAGCTGGCATTGCCTGTCTTGCGGCGGAACAGCTTCTGCAGGATTTCGCGCAGCATCGTTCGGGATGTGTTTCGATTCTGAGGTTGGCTGGGATCTACGGACCGAATCGACTCCTGCGTCGGTTTGCCGAACTGCGGAGCAACGTACCGATCATGTCGCCACCGGATGAATGGCTGAATCTGATCCATGTCGATGACGCAGTCACGGCCATTGATGCCGTTAGCAGAATGAGTTCACCCCCGTCGCTGATCAACATTGTGGCAAGCAAGAGTGTCACACGGCGCGAGTACTATGCCACGTTGGCGAAGCTCGTCGATGCGCCACCACCAAGATTTGCAGCGCCAACCGCCGAGTCCACGGCGCAACCTCACCGCCGCAGCGGGGGCAACCGCCGGG
>JAYUVA010000885.1:0-2831 GCA_043754375.1 Candidatus Kuenenia sp.
GACACAATCCATTGCTGACGGAGGCCAAGGGCTTGCTTCGTATTGACCCCTCGTGGCAAGCGCGCCAAATTCCATGGGTTTTGCTTCCGCGCCGGTAGAAATCAGTCTCCCGGCACAGCGTCAAGGAGGATTTATGTTTCTCATTCTGCGGCCACTGCGACTGTTATTCAAGGCCCTCGTGATTGAATCCACCCCGACACAGATGTCATACGGTTTGGCGCTGGGTGTACTGATCGGGCTTGTTCCCAAGGGCAATCTGCTGGCGATTGTGCTGGGCTTCTGTATCGCGGCCACGCGAGTCAATCTGGCGATCACGGCCTGCGCGGCAGTGGCATTGACTTTTGCGTCATCGTGGTTCGACACGACCTTCGATCAGGTTGGCGGATTCGTGCTGAATCAGCCTTCACTTCGCGGATTCTGGGAAGCTGTTTACGACACGCCGATGATGCCGTGGACCGACCTTAACAATTCAATTGTCATGGGCAGTTTCATTTGCGGCCTGCTGCTGATCTGGCCCGTGCATCGCGTGAGCCGTCCTGTCTTTCAGAAGTATGCAGAAAAGCTCGCACGGCATATCCGCCATTGGTGGATCACAAAAATCCTGCTGGGTGCCGAATGGGCTGATCGCTTCGGCACAATAGAAGTCTGATGCCTGTTGACCACTGAAACATCAGTCCGCCGAAACCAGAGACTTTCGCCTTTCATACATCGAGACTCTTCATGCGCTGGACTTACATCATTCCACGGCTGACGATCATGAGTCTGCTGTGGGGATTCCTTGCCTGGGGCGTAGATCCACTGCTGCGTTTTTCGACTGTGCAGTCGTTGCAATCCATCACGGGCGCGAAAGTGGATGTCGCGGCATTGACGACGACATACTTTCCACCTTCGTTCACGGTTCAGGGCATGGCGCTGGCCAGTGCCGGTCGGCCCGGAAAGAATATGGTCCAATTTGACGAACTACATGTCAGACTCGAACCACATTCTCTGTCGCGCCGGCGATTTGTGATCGAAGACGGTCACATTGAAGGACTGCGGTTTGATACTCGACGCAGCGACGATGGACAATTGGAAATCACCACAGCGCCCGAAGTCGAAGACACGGAGCCGTCCTGGGTCACGGATCAACTGACTGAACTTGGTGACGAGTGGTTGTCCAGTCTGGAAGAGCAGATCAAATCGCAACTGGACCCGAACAACCTGGAAACGTACCGCGTCGGGACTGCCGTCTACGACAAATGGGACGTACAGTTTGAGGAACTGGTTTTGCGGGCGAAAGCACTGGAGCCCCGTGCCAGAGCACTCAAACTGAATCTTGACAATGCGAAGAAGGGCGACGCGCTGCAGCAGATCGAACAGTATCTCGCCATCGGCCAGGAAGCCGAATTGCTTTTACGCGATGCACAGATGTTTCGCGAAGACCTGAAAGAAATCATCCCGGAAGTGCGTTCTGATTTTCAGTCGCTCAACGACGCGCGACTGCGCGATCAGGAAAAAGTCAAACGTACGGTGGCGCTGCTCAAGCCTGACCCACGCCGGATCTCTGAAGCGCTGCTCGGCGAAACCATGTACCTGCGACTGCAGGAAATTCTCACCTGGGTCGAAACGATCCGTGACTATCAGCATGGGCTTCATGCACAGATTCGACCACTGCGGCATGCCGGTCGCGACTTTGACTTCCGGGCAGCCAAGCCATCGCCGGATTTTTTGCTGAAGAATCTGCGAATGACAGGCACGATTTCCGTCAGCAGGGAATCTGTCCCGTTCAAAGCATTGCTGACCGATGTGACCGAAGATCCGATCCTGTTGGGTCGCCCCTGCGTCATGTCACTCGTCGCTGCTGGTTCGCGGCCGTTGCAGTTGAAGATTTCCTACGACGCCACGCAGGAGACTCCTGTGGCAGAAATTCTGGCTGACTTCCGGGACACAAACTCGATCCCGCTCCGTGCCGGAAAGCCGGAAAAAGCCTGCCTGCAGGCCATCCTGAATGACGTAACGTGGCAAAGTCGGCTCGTGGTTGTGGAGAACAGAATTCAGGGATACCTGGTTCTGGATTCACGACTGGATCAACTGACATTCTCTGCAAACGAAGATGTGCGACCTGAGATTATCGAAGCCGCGAATGAAGTTTTTTCCAGCCTGCAGAAACTGAACGCGACCGTGCAGATTTCCGGTACGCTGCGAAAACCCGGGATCGAATTGCATTCCGATGTTGGCGCGCAGGTGGCGTCCGGTGTGAAAGTGGCGTTTACGCATCAGATGGAAATTGCGAGGGAGAAACTGATGTTCGAAGTCAGCGATTTTGCGGATGAACAGATTCAAACACTTAAGAATCGCTTCGCTGCGGACTATGACCGGTTGCTGCGCGACAACGCGGAACTCATTGAAAAATCTGCGGAAGTCCAGACGCTTGTCGCCAGTCTGCGGTCCGGCAAAATGGATGCACGAAGTCTGGTAAAACAGGTCTCAAGTTCCAGCCTGATCAAAGACAATGACCGCGCGAAAGTCAATAGTGCGATGGAGAAAGTGGATTCAGTACTCAGCGGACAACTTCCCGGCGGTCTGCACAGTACTCTTCCGACGCTCCGAGGCAATCTGCCCCTGCAACCCGGCTTGCTGCCGAACCAGTCGGGCAACTCACCTTTTCAGCCCGGTATCTTTCGATCTCTTCTGCCACCACGACCAATACCACCCTCGAACGACTTGAAGTCGAAGCCATGAACTCGCCACAATCCATCCGGAGTTCGGTTTCGTTCTTCAAACCGCGCGAGGAGCCCTGCCATTGTATATCCTTGTGGTTGAAGATGATCTCATGGTCCAGCAGGTCTGTC
>JAYUVA010000886.1:0-10641 GCA_043754375.1 Candidatus Kuenenia sp.
GTGGTTGCTGGCACAGGTTTCGTTCTGAGTCGTGAACGGTTACGAGTTTTTGTGTCTCTTGCGCCTTTTCGTGGCTGGAAAACAACACCACCTGTCGGGCTGTCAGATTCCAGAATGGTGAGGCCGCATAGACGTACACCGGAAGTCTGATCCTGGATCCCAGGTGGCATTCTGGCTCATAATTGCAGGGCAGATTCCCAACAACTCAGCGGGCCATTGATTCAATTACCTGGGGTGCGCCGCAAAGCAGCGACCCCAGGCTTTGTTGTGAAACCCGTTCCGGGTTGAATCACCGGATTTCCCTACAAATAATCCTTCACCGTCTGGACCCGTTAGACTACTCCACTACAACCTTCACTGCCACCGGCTTGCTGATGGTGGAGCCGTTGGTTACCTGGCCTCGGACTGTCAGGCCCGGAACTTCGCCGGGCACAGCGGACTCGGGAATTGTCACGTTCAGAGCGAAGGCCGCCTGACCAGCAGCGACGATGGCAGGTGCGGCTGCGTAGTCTTTGGGCAGACCGTCCAGTATGACCGTGAACTCACCGTCGTACGATGGATGACGCTGTACAGTTCCCGTGATGATGGCCCCCCCAGCCTTGGTGCCTTTGACATCGGCCAGCGGTGCGACCGTGATCGCGTCTTCGATGAACAGCGTCGTCGGTGCGGTCCACGCCCTGGAACCGATTCCGGATGCGAGCGGCTGTGTAACGAAGTCGGCCGAGATCACGACGTCGATCGCGCTCGTCGGCGTATCGGTCGGTACGCGGAAAGTGAGTGGAATGACGCCCTGCGAAACAGGACCGAACTGGAATTCATTCAGCGCGATGCCGGGCTTCTTCGGCGAATCAGGCTTGTTTGGATCTTCGAGCCGAACGGGCTCAGTCGTCATCATTTCGAAACGAACGAACGGAGGTGCCTGTTCCGTCAAGGGGAGAACGCGCACGGCCACCACGGCTGAGAGGCCACGCAGCAGGATCGGCGGCGCGGCATCCAGCAGGATCGTGCCGGAAGTCGGGTCGGCGGGGCCAGCCACAATGGCCCGGTCGGCGAGGGTCAGTGCATTCGTCGGAACCGAATCGAGAACCAGGGAGACCATTGCTGAAAATCCTGAAGCCGGCCCGTCGGCAGTTCCAGAGATGGTCAGCGCCTGACCTTCCGCAGCGAAGTCTGGGTCACCAGCTGCATTGCGAGTCAGCATCACCAACACATCCTGATTTTGCTCATTTGGCGCAATCGTCTGCGGCACAATTGTGACCGATGACAGACCCGACGTGGAAAGATGAATCGGGCCGGTGTATCGAAACGAAGGAGATGTTCGCACAACCGACAATCGAAGGGGCGTTGATCCGTTCAAAGGCAGACGCACCGATTCCTCCCGAGTACTTATCGTAAACGCGGGACGATCCGGGCGTGCAATCTGAAGCTGATAGACCGACGCCTGTGAACCATTTTCGTTGATATCCCGCACGCGCACCTTCAATTGTGTCACTCCTTCCGGTACTGCAAAGTTGAAGGTCGGATCATCGGCTCCTGAATTCCCGTCATTCTGCGCGACGATCGCGTCACCATTGAACAATGCCAGGTGACCGCGCAACGGGGACGAGATCCCACGAGCGGCCAGTTGGAAGTTCAGTGTCTGACCTGGTGTGACCGTCAGCAGGACCGTATCGGTTTCACTCGGCGCGGCGATCCGACCGCTGATGAACAGGGGCAGAAACGGAGTTGCGGTGAACGTCGCATCGACAGCCGTTTCCGGAAATGTGCCCTCGAGCGGTTCGATGACATGCACGCCGTTCAAAGTCCTGAGTGCCGGCAGCGGCAGGATGGCAACGCCCGACTGAATCACAATGCCGCCTTCATTTTCCTTGATCGACACAGCTTCTGAAATCGAGTTTTTGCTGAGGGTTCTCAATGACGATTCCGCAGAGGTGAAAGTCGCCGGAAACGCAATCGACGATGGCGGCAGATCACCCACCATTAAGCGCCAGATACTGCCGCCTGCTGCCTGGAACTGCAGATCGTGAACTTCGGCCACGTAGAGGCCATCGGCTGGCAGCGTCACCGTTGCTCGTGCATCCCCCTGCAGTTCTGCTTGCTGCCACTGCAGTGCCAGGGGTGTTCCTTCTGCCGAACGAATTTCAACCACCGGATCCAGTTTCGAACCAACCCGCCGTGCTTCGACTTCCGCGACGATCTTCTGATTTGCCGTCCCCTGAAACCAAAGTTGCTTCTGTTCGGTGCCCGCAATAACGCCAGCCATCGCAACAGGCAGCGTCGTCGCAGGTTGCTCTTTTGTGTAGGTGCCGTCCGCTGCGGTCGGAATGCGATCGACCGCAATCACGGCAGGTTTGCTGACACCCCCAGCCGTGACGCAACGCACCAGATAGCGTCCGGGTAAAACGGAGTCTGCAACCGTCACATCAAAGAGTCCCAGGTTTGCGTTACCACCTTCCGCGACGGAGCAGGAAATTCCCGCCACGTCGGTGTGCAGCCTTGCCCCCTGCAGATTCTGACCAGCCAATTGCACTCGCGTTGTCTTGTGGATTTCGACCGCGTGCGGGATGACACGTCCCATGATGGGCTGCTGTTGAGTGCTGTCAGCGCCAACTGTCTGTTCCTGCGAAATCTCCGCTGCGGATCCACCGGCGACTTCCTTGAATAAGGCAGCGACATCGTCGTCGGTCAAGGATTCCGCAAAGACGTGAAACTCATCACAGACCAGTCGCAGCATTTCGCCATCGGTAAAACTGGAGCCAATCGTAAGAGGAGTATCGCTCACGCACCTCGCCAGCGAAATGTCCTGCAGCCACCCGATATTGCCTTCGGCGAACCCACCCGAGACGACTGTCGGAGTCGCAGGCAGTCCATTTACGAACACCCGAAGGCGAATATCATCCACATCCACATCCGCGTCGGCTCCCGGCGCGTCGCCATGGTCCAGGCTGATGGTCAAATGCATCCGACGTCGATAACCAATGGTCTGCTTAACGCTGTATTGCGCAAGTTTGTATCCCGTGCCGTCATTGACATAGACCTGAAATGTATCGGTACCCGCATTGAAATTGATGCCGTAGTTGGAAGTGCTGCTGGTCGGATGGCGTTTGGCAAACAGGCCATGAAAGGTGCCGGGGTCAGCCGACTGTAGATTTGCAAACAGCCCGCTGACAGAAACCGCATCCGGTCGGCTGACGTCTTCACTGTTCGCAACGACAATCTGCTGCTTCATTCCCGGGTCGAGCAGCAACGACGCACCTGCGCTGCCCGCGACAAATGCCGATGGAATGCGGGTAGGAGCCAGTGTCAGCGATACCGCATCCGCGACTTTTCCGCTCTTCGCCGAATCGGCGGTCGTCGCGATCACTCCTGATTCCGGCAGATCGTCAAATGTCAGGCTGACGACAGCTCTGTCACGCACATCTGCCGCTGTCAGACCACAGATCATTGCCAACACGGCAAAAGCCCCGCTGGAAATCATCGGACGCAACGCAAAAGTACCAACGCAGGATGGGATCACGGCAGGAGTCCAGAAGGATCGGAGTTTGGGGCAGGATTCATCAACGAAGCCATGAGCATAGTGGCAAGAGAATTGCCCGGGAGCAAGTGGGCAGCAAAAAAACACGTCTGTGCTCAGACAAACCAAAGCGGCGATGGCAACCAGGTCGATAAATCGCAATATTCTCATGGCACTCAATCCCGGTGCATGTCAGCAATTGGCATGAACAGGGAAACATAGCCGAGCATCTGCGTGCCACGCCGTAAATCGTTACCTGCGTCTAGCCACCTCCGACACCGCTGGCTTTGTCGTAGTCTTGTTTTCGGAAGACCATCAACGGGTCGTTGCCAATCACAATATAGGTGACTTCCTGCTCTTCTTTCTCGTCGGTCAGCTTCATCCTGACGATGAAAGCATTATGATCGTTGACCTTTTCATTACGAACGACCTCGAACTTTTCCAGTGTCTCTCCTGCCTGCCAGCGAGCGTCGTAAGGGTCGATGGGGACACTGTATGTGCTGACCGTTCCATGAGCCTGACCATCCTGCCAGGCCTTCAACGCCGCATTGAGTGCTTCTTTTGCTCTTGCTTCCGATGGCCTGTACTTTTCATCGCCGCTGCCGCAGCCGGACACGGAAAACATCAAAGTTGCAGACACACACACGGTCAAAATGGGAAGGAAACGAATCTGCATAGAAGGAAGCATTTCGAGAGATTGACGACGAGATTAAAATCCTGAGATTACCAGCTGACGAACACTGATCTCTGCGCACCGAAAACGCAGACGCCCGCAGGCTGACGTTAAAGGATCCGATTCTGTTCACATTGGTCCGTGTGGATCTTTATCCAGCGTCGTCGGCGTATATGATAGAACAAGACGGGCAGAAGCAAATCAATCACCTCATCCGCAATGAGAATTCCTCCAAGAACCGGAGCCGCCATTGGCCGAATGACTTCAGCCCCAACGCCATCACTCCACAGCATCGGTGCTAAACTCAGAATGGTTGTGGCTTCTGTCAGCAGTTTGGGGCGTAGACGATGAACGGCACCGGTGAACACCGCATTCTTCAATTCCGGAAGCGTGACCCGAAGCAGACCGCCTGCGTTATCGACGGCCTCCCTCAGATACACCAGCATGACAATCCCGGTCGATGCCGCCATGCCGAAGCAGGCGATGTAACCGACTCCGACAGCGATCGAAAATTTGTAGCCCAGCAGCCATTGACATAACATGCCACCAGCCAGGGCTCCGGGAGCGGAGAGTAGCATGAGCGCGGCATCGGCCCAGTCGAGGTACGTGACGTAGAGAATGCCAAAGATCAACAACAGAACTATCGGGATCAGCACCATCAACATTTGCTGAGTTTCAGCCGCATGCTGAAACTGGCCTGTCCATTCGATGAAGACGCCAGGCGGCGTAATAATGCGACGTTCAACGACTCGACGCGCATCTTCCACAACATCGAACGGACTGCGACCACGAACATTGAGCCGCACATAATTTCTCAACCAGCCGTTTTCGCTCTTGATCGTTGCCGGACCTTCTGTGACCACGATGTCAGCAACCGCGTCGAGAGAAACAGTTCGCAGCACAGTATCTGTTCCGCGTGGGATCTTTCCGACGTGGTAACACGGAACAGGAAGTCGTCGCAATGTCTCTTCATCCTCCTCCACCGCGCTGGGGGCGATTCGCAGCCGCACAGGAATACGTCCACGATCGCCCGCAAAATCGCCTATCACCCGGCCGGACAGAGCGAGCTCAATCGTGGCCTGCAGATCGCTCATCGCAACGCCATGCTCTGCCGCACGTTGCGGATCGGGGATGATCTGAATCACTCCCTTACCGCGAACCGGATCGGCAACAATATCAGCCGCACCGGGGACATCGCTGAGCACCGCTGCAATCTCTTCCGACGTCTTTACAACATCGTTCAGAGTGCGCCCAAGAACTCGCACTCCGATTTCACTGTTGACACCGGTGGCCAGCATATCGACGCGATTCTGAATCGGCCGAGTCCAGACATTCGTCCATCCAGGCATCTGGAGCGCTTGATCCATCTCGCCACCGAAACTACCCAGACTGTCGAGGTCGTGTGACAACAAAAGGATCGAATGAGAGTACCTGTCCTTCAGAGCCTGTCGCAGAGAGTCAAACTTCGGATGTGGATCAACAAGCGGCAGTTCACCAACTGCCGCAAGACCATGATGAGCTTCACCGTTTCCATGAGAACTGGAGTCATGTGGCTTTGGCTGCGTATTGCGAATCGCCCGAATCCGAGTCTGCACTGCACGCAGGTCATCATCCAGAATCGCGATCCTTGTGAAACATTCGTCACTGACCAGCTGCAGCCACGTGGGGACAGTTCGCAAATGCAGCTGGCGATTCAGATCCGCTGTGTGCTGCGTCCATCGCAAAGCAAACTCTCTTTGGACCTTTTTCAGAATCTGCTGCGCTGGTGTTGAAGCGGCAACACCGAATGCGTTGCGCACGGTATTCGTCAGTGTTTCCATCACACCTCGTGATGAGCGAGCCGTGAGTTGCTCCGCGTAGACGCCTCGGTCCCGCAACGATACCCGAACTCGTCGCACAACAGCCGAGACTGTTTCGAGGCTCAGTGTCATCTCGAGGTCGCGCTGAAACTCAGGCGGCAGTTCGCTGACAGCAATTGCGATGTCACCCGTTTCGAGTGGCCGAGAGAGTAAATCGGAGTGCAGCCAGATATGACCGGCTTCTTCAATCAGCGTGCGACACAGATCTTCCCGCAACTGCTGGCGAAAAATCTCCGTGTGTTGAAATGCGGTTTCTCTTTGAATTGTATCAAAACGAAACATGGCCGCATCGATGATCTCCAGTTGCACATCCGGCGGAACCTGTTCAATCAGCTTTTCATCGGACAGTCTGCGAAGAAACTCCGTCGTGATTTCAACCGTGTCACTCTCCACAAGACGCCGCCTTGGCCAGAATTCGTGCGCGCGAAACTCGATCATCGTCTCGATCATGTCCAGCGGCGCGGGATCGAACGGGGTTTCTGCGCGGCCCGCTTTCCCGGTCACCATCTGCACTTCAGGAAAGCGGCAAAGGACCATGTTGCGAGCCTTCAGATCATCCGCCGACCTGGAGATCGAAGCACGAGGCACTGTGATCGGCATGTCCATGACGATGCTCTCATTCAGCGGCATGCGGAGTTCGGTTCCAGGTGGCGTCATCGTGCTGCGCGCGATCAAAGCGACCACGAGCAGTCCAATGATTCCGAAGACTCGCCCTGTTCGCGACGAAAGGAATTGCCATACAATGACGAGTGCCGCAAACAGGATTGTCCGGAATGTCAGTTCGTTGCCCAGCGGTGCTGCCGCAAGGATGAACGTGACACACAAGATCAGTAACAACGGAGCCGGACGGTCCATCAGTGACGACAGCACAGGCCGATAAACGCTGACGACACTTCGCACAATCGCACTGTCGGATTCGTCTCGCATATGGCCGCGAACGAGAATCGTGCAGAGGGTCGGAACAAGGGTTACCGCGAGCACCGCGGCCGACAGCAAAGCGAGCGATTTGGTCCATGCCAGCGGGCCGTACATATGGCCGTCGATTCCCTGCAGTGCAAAGACCGGCGTGAACGAAATCAGCATGACAATGATCGAATAGAACACCGGTCGACCAACCTTCTGACATGCCGCAACCACGATATCCTGCACATCACCGTGGACTGGCTGATCACCAAATCGAATTCGCAGTCGGTACATCACGTTTTCGGTCAGTACGATGGACGAATCGACAAGCACACCGATCGAAATCACAATACCGGCCAGCGACATAATGTTTGTCTGAATGTCAATCACTCCCGCGGCGCGCAGCAGGCTCATCGCAAGAAAGGTCCCGAGGACGCTGAGTGGCAGGGAGACTGCAATCACCAGCCAGGCTCGAAAATGCCTGAGGACTAACAGGACGCACACAGCGGCAATCAGCAGTGCCTCCAGCAAAGTTCGAGTCACTGTGGATATGGCACCAGTAATCAGTGTTGTACGGTCGTAGCAGGGCACAATGCGAACACCGGTGGGAAGGCCTTCGCCCAGTTGAATCAGCCGTTCCTTCACGCGGCGCGTGACCGCGAGCGGATTGTGTCCGTAGCGCAGATGGACGATGCCTGCGACCGCTTCGGATCCTTCCTTTTCAAACATCCCACGTCGTGGTGCCGGAGCGAATAAAACTTTCGCCACATCACGCAGTCGTACGGCATGTCCATCCGCTGCGGGAATGAGTCGTTGCTCCCAGTCATCCAACGTTGCCCGATTGATTTCAACAGGATCGCGACTCAAGGCGTTGCCCGAGTCCCGTTCACCAGCAGCAACAGCGGTGCGATCACGGGGAATAAGCTGCACAACGAATTCGGCATTGGCTTTTTGCAACACATGTCCGCCAGCGGTCTCCGTTGGCAGCAACAGTTCTGCTTTCAGGTCGTTCAGGCTCAGCCCGTGACTTGCCAGAAGTTCGGGCTCCGCCTGGATCACGAGTTCGCATTGAAATCCACCAACGCTGGCGACTTCCGCCACGCCTTCCAGCGATCGCAACTGCGGAGCAATCAACACATCCTGCATCGACCTCAGTTCCACAAGGTCGTAACCTGTTCCTTCAACGGTGTACCAGTAGATCTGTCCGGTCGGAATCCCATCTGCCGCAAGATCTGCACGAACGCCCTGAGGCAACGTCAGGTCCACCGAAGCGATTCGTTCCTGGACCCTTTGCCGCGCGACTGCGTAAGTGACCTCGTCCTCGAATATGATATGCAGCATGGAGTAACCCATGTCGCTCGATCCGCGAACAACCCGCACATCCTCGAGCCCCTGAAATTGTTGCGAAAGGGGCTGCGTCACTTGTTCGTAAATCTCGGAGGGGCCGTGTCCCTGCCATGTGGCGAAAACGATGACCTGGTTTTCGGAGAGGTCGGGAACGGCATCCATCGGCGTATGCCATACCGCATACAAACCAGCCACAGCGCCGATTGCCGATGCCAGCAGGACCAAAATCCGATGTCTGACAGAGACACGAATGATCCAGTTAATCATCGCGGTGTCCCTGCGCAGAGAGGAGAAGCCCGGGTCTTCCAAAACGCCGCGCGACGTAGCTGGTATTGAATCCGGCCGGAGTCACGCTGCTATTTACCCTTCGGAATTTTTGCGAGGTACTTTTCAGGCTCGTCGCGCAGTCTGCGTTCACAACCTGCACAACAGATAAAGACTTTGCGATCACCAATCATCACGGGAATCGGACCACCCATTGAATCAAGCAACAGATCCGTGACAGGGCAGATCTTCTGCTGATCAACCATCCTTTGATCGTCATCTGACAAGTGCCGGCCATCCCCTTTTTCCGCCATTTTACGAACAGGCGCAAGCGGTGACGTCGCAGATGTCGAAGTCAGCGCCGACGGATTCGCGCCGAAATAGCCTGCGGCAAGACTGGGATTCAGACGTGTCTCCGCATCAATCAGAAATGCACCGGATGAGGCCACTCGCTGGCCGGGTTGCAGTCCGCTCAGGACTGGAAAGTACGAGCCCATTCGTCGGCCCACTTTGACAGCGACTCCATCAAACATTCCGGGCATCGATTCGACATACACAAGTTGTTCCGGACCGCGATCAACAATTGCGGATTCGGGCACACACAGAATTCTGTTGTCGCTGTCCAGCAACGGTGACAACTGGTCGCAGGCAAGTACTTCCCCTGCAGTGACAATAATCGTTGCTGTCACTGCACTTCCTGAAGGAAACGCCGCAGGATCATCCAGCACGATGCGAACGGTCATTCGCTGCCCGACATCGCCGGCCTCAGTCATGTTTGAGTAAACCGTTCCTGCAGTCTCACGATTCGCCACACCGCGAAGGGATACCGTTGCTGATCGCAATTCATGAAATAGTTCGAGATCACTGCCGGAAGGGAATGCATCAAAACCAATCAAGGTTTTATCCTCTTCCTCCGGTGCAAAGTTCTCCAGGATTCCGGAGAACGACATTCGATATTGCAGATCCTTCGGTTCCACGACCGCTGTGCGGATTCCGGCAAGTTGGATTCGATAGGGTGTCAACTGCATTCTCGCGACAACACCCTCGGGAAGGATTTGAGCTTCCGTCCTGCGACGGGGCACAAGGTCCATGTTGCAGATCGGACAGATCGCTGGCCAGACAGACAGGACACCTGGATCCATCGGACAGAAGAACTCGTGCGCCCCCGAGACGCTCGATATTGCCGTCACCGATGTGGTATTCCATACCCAACGATCCCAGAGACTCTGCACTTTCGCCCATTGACTGACGATTGCCGCAGAAACAACCACAATGATCAGGAAACGAGCTCGAACCTGCACCAGCTTCAGCCACCAAAGTGATTGACTGAACAGGCTCCGTTTTCTCGCAGCTACGGTCGTGGCCTTCTCACATGAGAATGAAGAATGTTCGGTAGAGGTGGCTTTCTCGTCGTACGTCATCGTGTCACCGAATCGCCTTCTCTTTCGCTGTTCGCCGGCAAAGTGGCTTCTGAATCTCCTGGCGGTTCAGTCGGCATGTGGTGTTCCCAATGCAACAACAGGTCATAGTCGTCATGGCGAAAGATCCACAGCGGATCGATCCCGACAATAACGTAACGCTCGCGTTTCTCTTCGGTCGGATTGGACAGCTTCAACTTGACAGCGATACAGCGCGGCGCGTTGCCGGGAACCTCGCCAAGTATCTGATATTCGTCCAATGTTTGCCCGGAAACCCGACTGGAATCCGTCACATGTACGACTGGCGAAGTATCAGGAACGGGCCCACCTGGTTTCCCTGATTTCCATGCATCCAGAGCGATCTTCAAGGCGTCCCGCGACGTACTGGATGAAGGAATAAAATCAGAATTGGTCCGTGCCTCCTGGCAGCCGGACAATAACAAAATCGCGAATACTACGATCAACCTGGTGCACAGTGCGATCCGGCAGGTATTGTCCCGTATCGGCTGCATAAGATCGGTGCTCCTTCAATCTCCGGGATTAAGCTCCGAGGCGATTCACCTCACGGCAAACGGAGCTGACACAGCCCCGAAAACTCGCGATGAGAAATCATTGTCAGAATGGAAGCTGGACCACTTCGCCACTGCCGCGGGTGCCGATCGC
>JAYUVA010000887.1:0-4507 GCA_043754375.1 Candidatus Kuenenia sp.
AAAGATGACATTCTTCGCGCGCGGCGTAACATGCGAATCACGCAGTGCCATCGCTCGTTCAGCCGCCGTGGATTCGGAATTCAGCAGTGTCGATAGCGCTGCGGCCCCAAGCCCGAGTGTCGAATTCTGCAGAAACGTTCGCCGGGCATGTCGAGTACGGGGTGATGTTTGAGTCTGTTTCATGCTGGCCAGGATCATGGTGAAACGTCAAGCGGAATGTGTTGCCGGCTGCATGCGGCGATGATACTCTGTTCAGCATATGCGATCCACCGTGCAGAACGAAGTGAAAACTTGTAACCGCCGGAATTCATCGCATGTTCAAAAGATGTCGGCTCGGTTCCTTTTCGAATCGCAATGGAATCCATTAAGCTCCGGTCTTGAACGGTTGAACGCAGCCACATACGTAAAACAGGGATGACATCATGCGTCACACAGTCGGCTTGATTCTTGGGGGCGGTAAGGGAACGCGACTGATGCCGCTGACCGAATATCGATCCAAGCCCGCAGTGCCACTGGGCGGCAAGTATCGACTCATCGACGTCCCGATTTCAAACTGCATCAACAGCAGCATCAACCGGATGTATGTGCTGACACAGTTCAATTCCGTCAGTCTGCATCGGCATATTCGCCAGACGTACAATTTCGATCTCTTTCACAACGGCTTCGTGGAAATCCTTGCGGCTCAGCAGACGCTGGAAGGTGCCGACTGGTACCAGGGCACTGCCGACGCTGTCCGCAAACAGGTGCGATTTCTGAAAGAGTATGGCATCAAGTATGTGTTGATTCTGTCCGGCGATCAGCTTTACCGCATGAATTTCAATGAAATGCTGGCGACGCACATTAATGCGCACGCGGATGTGACAATTTCCACAGTCCCGGTCCAGGCCGATGCCGCGCGCGGTTTTGGGATTATGCAGTTGGACGATACTGGCCGAGTTATCGATTTCGTTGAAAAACCGAAAGACAATGCGTCACTGGCCAAAGTCCGTACACCGGCAGCATGGATTGAAAGCAAAGGGATCGAAGCCAACGGTCGCGAGTATCTCGCCAGTATGGGAATTTATCTGTGGAACCGGGATCTGCTCGTCGATCTGCTGGAATCCACAAGCCATGACGATTTCGGGCAGCACATTTTTCCGATGGCGATCAAGAATCACCATGTCCAGACGCATCTGTTCGATGGCTATTGGGAAGACATCGGTACAATCAAAGCATTTTACGACTGCAATCTGGCGCTGACTGACGAAAATCCTCCGTTCTTGTTTGCGGATCGCCGAGCACCCATTTTCACGCGGCCACGCTTCTTGCCATCGACGCGAATGGCATCGTGCACTGTGCGTGACAGTTTGATTGCAGACGGTTGCTTCATCGGCACCAGCACGATCATCGAAAAATCCGTCGTCGGGATGAGGACAAATATTGGCAAAGACGTCACCCTGAAGAATTCCGTCCTCATGGGTGCCGATTTTTATCCCACAACCGACGACCATCTGTACTCATTCGGTGACTCAGCAGCCGTGTGGGGCATCGGCGATGGGGCCTATATTGATGGTGCAATGCTGGATAAGAACGTGTGCATCGGCCGCAACGCCAGAATCGTCGCCAATGAAGCACCATCGTCGGAATGCGACTTCGGCGAAGTACTCGTCCGCGACGGAATCCCCTGCGTTCGCAAAGGTGCCCGTGTTCCGGACGGCTGGCGCTTTCCAGCGAAGTGAGTTGTGATTCCCGTACCTTGGACATTCTTGTCCGAGAAGTTTACCAGAAAACTGGCCTGGGGCCGAACGGCGTCTGAATCACGACAAATTTAGCTTCGGAAGTATCTTTCGCCCGTGCGACGGACATGAATGTCCATCCTGGGACAGCGAAACGCTCAGTTCACCGTGGAATTCACGACTCCGCTTGCCAACCGCGTGATCAGCAGATCGCCGGTTGATACCTGCTCGGCGTCGCGCAGGACCTGGCCATCGGCCGTCTGAGTCAGCGAGAAGCCTCGGGACAGGACCTGCAGCGGGCTCAGTGCGTGCAGTGAAGCTGCGGTTCGGGCGACTGTTTGCTGGCGACGTTCGATCAATAATTTCATGGCCGTGACGACCCGTTGCCCAAGCTCGTCGCACGACATCCGACGCTGATCGATGAGCGTCATAGGTCGCTGCAATACCGATCGAGCTTCAATCGCACTCAACTGCAGACGAACACGTTCCACGCCGTTGCGGAGGACACGCCGCATGCGGTGCGCGGTTTGTTCCAGAATGTCTTTGAGTTCCTGAACCGAGGGCACGACAAATTCACCGGCCTCACTGGGAGTCAGCGCGCGACGGTCGGCGACAAGGTCGGCGATTGAAACATCAATTTCATGTCCGACGGCACTGATCACCGGAACGCAACACGCCACGATCGCGCGGGCCACTTTTTCTTCATTGAAGCACCACATATCTTCCAGACTTCCACCGCCGCGTCCGGCGATCACGACATCCACGCCTGAAATGCGATGTACGTTCCGCAATGCCTTCACAATGTCGTCAGCAGCCCCCTCGCCCTGAACGCGGACGGGCACCACGATGATTCGAGCAGCCGGCCAACGACGTGTGATCACCTGAATCATGTCGCGAACTGCTGCGCTCGATGGGCTGGTGATGAGTGCGATGCGTCCGGGGATGCGAGGAATCGGCCGTTTTCGCGATTCTTCAAAGAGTCCTTCGGCCGCCAGTTTGTCGCGTAACTGACGAAACGCCATCTCAAGTGCACCGACGCCCTGCGGCATCAGTTGCGTAATCACAAACTGGCAGGTTCCACGAGCGACGTAGACCTGCAGTGACCCAGTCGCCAGAACTTTCATCCCGTCTCCAGGAACAAACTTAATCCGCGCCGCCGCACTCCGCCAGACGACAGCGCTGATTTCCGACGATTCATCCTTGAGTGTCAGGTACCAGTGCCCGGCGGGACTCATGCGGCAATTCGAAATTTCACCCTCGACACTGCACGGAGGCAATGCCGTTTCGACAACCTCCTTGTAGGCGTTGACTAGTTCGGTGACGCTGATGACTGGGAATTCGTTCATGGCAGTAGCGTAGCGAATCGGAACTTTTGGAGCAAAATGCTGTGGAACCAGGAATTTGGAACTGGCGAAAATAGGGTCATCCGTCGTAGCATGTGGTGGAGTCTGTAGGCCGGACCAGGCGGAGCGCCGTTCCGGCAGGTCGGCCAATTGCCGGAACTGCGCTCCGCTTGGTCCGGCCTACCACAAAATCAAGACTTGCCAAAGGACTAGTGCGTCATTTCCCCGTAACTTGTGCTTGCCGGTCGTTTGGTATACTGCACGACATTGCAATCACTTTTTAGTCCTTAAGCCCGCCTGAGCCATGATGTCATCCCGCACGGTCATTCTTGCCAGCCGAAACAAGAAGAAGACAAAAGAAGTCAGTGAGATCCTCGCTGCAGTCGGTTTCGTGGTAATTCCTGTGACCAATTTCCCTGACGTCCCGGATGTTGACGAAGATGGCCGGACATTTGCTGAAAATGCCGCGAAGAAAGCATCTCAGGTCGCACGACAATTGAAGCAGTGGGTCATTGGCGAAGATAGTGGCTTGATGGTCGATGCCCTGAACGGGGCTCCGGGAATCTATTCTGCTCGATACAGCGGGGCAGGAGCCACAGACGAAAAGAACAATGCGAAGCTGATGGCGGACCTCGCCGGCGTTCCTGATGAAAAACGCGGTGCAGGGTATATGTGCAGTGTGGCACTTTCGAATCCTCATGGCGAAATTCGCGTCGCCTGCGAAGGAACCTGTCGTGGTCGAATTCTGCATGAGGCAAATGGCGAAGGTGGGTTCGGTTACGATCCCTATTTTCTGATTCCCGAATACCATCTGACATTCGGACAACTCAGTTCCGTCGTGAAGCATCGCCTGAGTCACCGAGCGCGGGCGTTCGCGACGTTCATTCCATTGCTGTCGAATCTGAGCCTTGAATTCTGATATTTGTCGATCAACTCTTGCTTCACGGATGAGCGTTTCATGCAACAGATGATTGGCTGGTTGATTTTTTTGCTGAGCTGCATCGGCCATACCGAACTGTGGGTGATGATCGTCAATCGCTCATTCGCGTTCCCTGTCAAAGCGACCCATCTGCGGAAGTTTCGCACACTCCATGATTTAGCAATTGTCGTGTTTCCGTGGCTGCTGCTTTGGAAATGCGGCCTCGGGCGCTGCGGCCTGCTGACAGGCGGTCAGTTCTCCGACCAGACCTCGTTCTGGCGAATCACGCTGGGCATCACAATGTTGGGCACGATTTCCTGGTTCATTGGAATCCTGCGTTGGCAGTGGAGACGTCGCTTTGAGTTCTACAAAGTGACCAGTCGCGAAATCTTCGACGTCGCTGCCATTGCGCGGCAGGGGACACTCTTAAACGATGTCCGTGGTTCCCGCTGGCATCCTTCGATTGTCTGGCCATGGAATGAGATCCTGACGCTGGAGGTCAACGTCAAGAGGATTCAGATCAACAATCC
>JAYUVA010000888.1:0-14746 GCA_043754375.1 Candidatus Kuenenia sp.
CCTTCGTCGAAACTCAACTGTACAAAACTTGACTATTGACGAAGTGAAGTTCCTTGCAATGATTGGACCAAACACGCTGGCGACATGCGATTGCCCTGACAAAGAACCTGCGATTCAACCTGCGATTCGATGCGATTTAACAAAGCACCAAGCACTTGTGATTCGAACCTGCGATTTAACGTGTGATTTGATGCGATTCAACAAAGCACAAAGCACCAAGAACTTGTGTTTCAAACTGTGTTTTCCCGTGTTTCGATGCGTTTCAACTAAGCACCAAGCACAAAGAACCTGCGTTTCAACCTGCGTTTCAACCTGCGATTTCAAACTGACTACTGACGACTGCCAACTGCCGACCCTGTGCTTCCTGACGACTGCCAACTGACTACTTTTACAAATGCTCCTGAGTCCCATTGCCGTCGTCGTCATCTTTGCATGGCTGTTTGCTTTCGGCATCACGATGGCAATAAAGCGGACGCCTGCGGCACTGGCGATGGGTATGCTGTCGGGACTGTTGTTTCTGCCACAATTCAGCGTTCCCGTCCTAGGACTTGCGCTGAACAAGGATGTGGTATTGTGCCTTGCGACTGGCGCAGCTGCCTTTCTGGTAGGGCATTCTTATCGCTCGCCATTCCGGATGACCCTGTTTGAGCTCCCTGTCATCGGCCTTTGTGCTGCTGGAATGTTGTCATCGTACAGCAACGGTTTGAGCGTCTATTATGGATCCTCATTACTACTATCAAGCGTGGTGTCATATGTGATTCCGTGGTTTGTTGGGAAAGCTGTATTCTCTTCGCACCCCAATGCCATTGTGCTTGTGCGGATGACGATCATTGCAGGGATTGTCTATATTCCTTTCTGCCTCCTGGAAATGAAGATTGCTCCAGTCCTGCATGAAATGGTTTATGGATATACGCCCCGGGGGGTAAATGACATGTTGCATGCCATTCGGTTTGGCCTTTGGCGACCAACAGTCTTCATGACCATTGGGCTGCAGCTGGCGTTGTTCATGGGAATCGTGAGTGTCCTGGCGTTTTGGGGACACCAATCAGGCGGAGTCCAACGCATTGGACGGGTACCCATCTTATGGATCGCTGTTCTGTTGGGGATGACCACCCTGATGTGCGTCAGTACAGGCGCAATTTTGATCACAATGCTCGGCTGGTGCGTTGTTTTTGCTTTTCGAGTGAACGCTGGCCGAATCCTTTTGCTTGCAGTGGCTATCGTTCCGATTGCTTATCCTGTCTATCGCATGAATAACATTGGCGCTGTTGTGTCTGAGGTAGTCGAAGAGGAATCGCTTTTGTCCGACCGTCAGGCATCTTTGAACTTTCGGATTCGAAGTGAGGATATGTTTCTTGCCAGATGGAAGGAACGCCCGTTTCTGGGTGCGACGTCAGGCGGATTTCGGGATGCAGGTGAGACGACTATCTGCGATTCCCAGTGGATCGCATTCCTGGGATGTAACGGACTGTTTGGTTGGGTTTGCTGGTCATTAGTCATGTTTTTACCGACCTTCGCTTCGGTGACGAAAGATCGATTGCAGCGCCCGGACCAAAACGTGGCGGTGGTTTTGGCACTTTGCGTGTTGATGTCCTGGCTGGACTGTTTATCCAATGCATTTCCCATAGGCTTATACTTGGTAATGGCCGGCGCTGCGACGTCGTTAGACATCTCCAAAGGGGTGCTCAGTGCTTCCCCGGGACCACGCTGCGACGCCCCCCGCCGCGTTCGCCTCCAGCGTACTGCCTGGCCACCACCTGCAATCTCGACGTAGTAATGCAGCAATAGACCTTGCTCTTCGCTTCAGCACTCATCCATCCCGCCTATACGTGCAGTGGCTGTACCGGAGAAAAAGCAGTGGATTTGTGACACTTTTCGGCGAAGGCCACCACCCAAACACTCGTTCAAGGGCTCCAGCCTTGGAACGCGCTGTCTTCGAGGATCCGCCTCGGATGCGGTCAACAATTATGAATGCACAACCCTCAGGATTGGCAGGCAGAGCCTGCAATACACTGCGTTACTGGGCGGAGCCCAGTAACGAGATGGTGGTGTTCATCGAGAGTTGTCAGATTTTTCGCATGTCCGTTTTCAGATCCCAACGGTTTTTGTCGGTATCGTACAATTGAACAGAAAAGCCACACTGACAGAACGCGCTTCTCCAATGATTTCCGATACTCAGCGCAAACCTCCTGCATTGAAATCGCTGGTGCTGAATGCTTCCGCATGGACGTTTGGTGGTTATGGGGCTGGCATGGTGCTGCGATTGGCCAACAGTATCATTCTGAGCCGCTTGCTGTTTCCCGAGGCGTTCGGGCTGATGACCCTTGTCGGTGTTTTCATTCAAGCTGTGGGTATGTTCTCCGACATTGGTACGGGGCCCGCAATTATCCAAAACAAAAAAGGAGATGATCCGGAATTCCTGAACACCGCGTGGACAATTCAGATCCTTCGTGGATTCGGGTTGTGGTTCTGCGTACTGATTGGCACCTATCCTTTTGCAATCGCCTATGGCCATCCCGAGATGCTGTGGTTGATCCCTGTGGCAGGCTTACGCGAAGTAGTTTCTGGATTCAACTCGACAAAATTGTCGACGGCAAATCGCCGAATGCAATTGGGTACACTAACGATCATCGGCCTGCTGAGCCAGGTTCTTGGGTTGACAGTGACCATTGTCTGGGCGTGGCATTTCAGGACCGTGTGGGCTTTGGTCGGGGGCTCGCTTGCTGCAGCGTTGACTATGATGTTGTTAAGTCACTTTTATCTTGAGGGCTCTGCAAATCGCTTTGCCTGGGACAGGCAAGACGCCAAAGTACTGATGAGATTTGGCAAATGGGTTTTCGCGAGCACTGCATTGACTTTTTGTGTGCAGATGTCAGATCGGCTGATCTTTGGCCAGATGGTTCCAACAGCACTGCTGGGGATGTACGGCATTGCTTTTGGTCTGGCAACGATTCCGGCAAGCATTGTTCAGCAGATGGCTCAGGCCATTGCATTTCCCGCATACAGCCGAGTCCAGCGAGAACTGGGGTCTATGCAGACCGTCTTTTACCGTTTGAGAACGCCAATAATTGTCGCGGGAGGCGCCGGCATGTGCTTCCTGATCCTGACCGGCCCTCTGTTGACTCAATTCCTGTACGACCCACGGTATTACCAGGCCGGCTGGATGCTGCAAATCCTGAGCGTGGGTGTCTGGTTTCAGATTCTGGAAAGCAACCTTGGTGCGGGGTTGCTGGCGCTTGGACATTCTCGCCTGCTCGCATTTGCCAGTGCAATGAAACTGGTCGGTATGCTGATTCTGATTCCGTTGGGATATCACTTCTTCGGGTTTCCCGGAGCTGTAGCTGGCTATTCCGGATCAGAGATCTTCCGCTATGTCTTTTCGGTCAGTGCGGCGAAACGGAACGGGATTGCTGCATACAGCGGCGACCTCCTCCTGACGATCTGGTGCATGGTCACAATTGGAAGCGGGTTCGCGTTGTTGAGCCTGGACTGCTGCCAAGGATTGAGCAGCCTGGTCATTATTCTGATGATGACAACTCTCATCGTGATATTCTGGGCGATTCCCGCAGTACGTGCCACGCGAATCATGCGTTTACGATCCTGACCGATGCTATCATGCGGCGCAGCAAAGATTGTGAAGTCTGCCAACAGTACTCGCAGTAACTTGTTCCAGCAGATGCAGCGTTAAGAGACCTTTTCTCGTCCAAGTGCACAAGGGTATATCGATGATCATTAATCCGTTTGAGTGTTGAAGACGTAGCGTGCGATTGCCGGATGCTGATGTTGCGGATGCTGATGTGATCGTGGCTGGCTTCTGGAATACCGCACTCTGGATCAGTCAACTGTCGCCCTGCAAAGGGGTTCCTGCCTTTTTCGTGCAAGGGCACGAAGCTTTGAATATGCTCGGTCCGCGCTTCCAACAGACTCCCAGTTCATAGAATTGTCGGGTCGAAATGGCCACGGAATGTAATGTAATGAATCCCCTTCACTTCAGGTGTTTTACGAATCCACCACGAATCGCAGATTCGTGAGATCTATTCGGCATGTGATGTCTGGCTGTTTTCGAGCCGAGCAGAGGGAGTTGGATTTCGATCCTGGAGGCCATGACCTGCCGAACTCCCGTGATTGTGACGCCAGTCGGCGCCGCGCCGGAACTGATCTCTTCGGGCAGCGGTTTGCTGGTGCCACATGACGATTCACAGGCAACGGCTAACGCAATTCTGCAGATGATCAACCTGCGCTGCGATCATTGGAAATTAATATCTGCCGCCGTTTTTCGTACTGCGACATCATATATCCGGGATGATGCCCCTGAACTGTTTGAACAGGCATTGCGGCAGGCGATGGAACGGGCAATCGGCGGAGTGATGGCTGAACCTGTTCAAGTAGAATCTGTCAAATCCTGAACAACTCACACTTGGTGTGTTTCGATTCAAAAATGCTATTATTGTCAGTGCTTAGTGCCGCATGCGTATAAACACGATCTATCCCGGCTACCCCAGAACATACGGGGGTGTCGGATATGGCTGCCAAGCCATTGTCGAGGGAATACAGACGGCCGGAGCAAATGTGAGTTTGTCGTGTGAGACGGTCGATGGCGCGATCCGCCGCCCTTTTCATCGACTGGCAATGCCTCCCTGGGCGAAATCTTTCGGATATCGGGTGTTTTCATCGGGTCAGCTGCAGCGAATCACGGAAAGAAGATTCAGAAGAGAGTTTGGCAAGAATGACATTGCCTATGTCTGGCCAGGGACCTCGTTGGCACTCTTTGAGTGGCTCGAAGCGCAAGGCCATATGATCGTTTTAGAAGCAATCAATACTCATCAGGCTTTCAGTAGAGCCATCTTGGACGCTGAATATTCTCGGCTGCATATGGTCCCGGCCCACAAGATCACCGAAAACTCGATTGCCGATGAAGATGCCAAGCTGGCATTGGCTGACTTTGTCTACTGTCCAAGCCGCGAAGTTTCTTCCTCAATGCACCTTGCCGGCGTGCCGAAAGAGAAGCTCATTGAAACCAGCTATGGACTCCGCGAGAGCGATCTTGTTTCACTGGAAGTATTATCGCAGGACCCGGAAAAAGAACACCTGACGGCAGTCTTCGTCGGTCGTATTGGCATCCGAAAGGGTGCTCACCTGCTGTTGGATTACTGGGTTCGTGCGGGCGTCAACGGAAAATTAATGCTGATTGGCAACATTGAACCTGATGCCCTGCCATTAATTGAGCCGTATCTGAATCGTCCTGACATAGAACACGTGCCATACACCAAAAACCTGAAGTTGCTGTATGAAGAGGCTGACGTATTCATCCTTCCCAGCCTGGAAGAAGGCAGTCCCCTGGTCACATATCTGGCCTTAGGCGCAGGATTGCCGTGCCTGGTGAGTCCCATGGGAGGTGGAGGAATCATAGAGGACGGCGGCGAAGGGCTCGTGAACGATCCGCATGATGCTGACGCCTGGGTGCACGCTATTCGGCGACTGTTCGCTGATCACGCGCTGCGAAGCTCGCTCGGACAAAATGCGTATGATAAGGCTCCGCGCTACCTCTGGTCGAATGTTGGACGGCAACGCCTGCAACTGCTGCAGGACGCGATTGCTGCGTTAAAGAGTGCCCCTGGAGATTCGCTTTGAAGGTACTCGTCCTTGGTGGCAACGGCTTCATTGGTTCCCATGTGGTGGACCGTCTGCTGGCGGCCGGACACGAAGTGCGCGTATTTGCTCGCCGGCCTGATCCGTGGAGAGCTCCACTCCAGTCCGTACGATATTACCTAGGCGACTTCGCGAATACCTTATTGTTGTCCGAGGCGATTCAGGGAGTCGATGCTGTGGTCCATTCCCTTAGTGAGACCGTCCCATCGACGTCAAATCTGGATCCGATCGCGGACATCCAGAAAAACCTTGAACAGACTGTGCGCCTGTTGCAGATCATGGTGTCGTGTTCGGTCCAACGAATTGTATTCTTGTCCTCCGGTGGAACCGTTTATGGTCAACCAATGCGTCTGCCCGTCAGTGAAGATCATCCGCTCAACCCAATTTGTTCCTATGGTGTTGTCAAAGTGGCCATTGAAAAATATTTGGGAATGTTCCGGGAGCTTTCGGGTCTGCGGCCCCTCATTATTCGTCCAGCCAACGTCTACGGACCTCGACATGGCCACAGTGGAGTACAGGGATCCGTGGGGACCTTCATGCAGAAAGTCGTCTCGGGGGAGACGTTCAGCATTTGGGGCGATGGATCCGTCATAAGGGACTATCTGTATGTCACCGATCTGGCAGAGTTGGTCCGGCTGGCCACCGAATCGGATCATTGCGACGTCGTGAATGCGGGTGCTGGAGTTGGATATTCCTTGAACCAATTACTGGAGATGATTGAAGTTGTCGCTGGTCGAAAAGCCGTAGTTCAATATCATTCGGCTCGCCGCTTCGATGTGAGGGAAATCGTGCTGGATATCCAGGGAGCGCAGCGAACATTCTTGTGGCAGCCGTCTCTTTCGCTGCAGCAAGGACTCAAGTTGTACGACAACTGGAACATGACCCCAAGGCAGGGCTGAAGTTCCAGACGCTCATGGAAAACCGGGCATCGCAAAAAGGACCCAGCAGATGATTCCGTTTAACAAGCCGTTCATTGCCGGCAAAGAACTGTACTACATTGCACAAGCCGTCACGATGGGTAATCTGGGTGGCGACGGGCACTTCGCCAAGGCGTGTGCTGGCTTAATGGAAAAACGGTTTGGCATTCACAAGGTACGATGGTGCCATCGTGTACGGCAACGCTCGAGATGGCCGCGATGCTGTGTGATTTGGGGCTTGGTGATGAAGTCTCTGTATGCGTGCTGGAATGATGCGCAATGAAGTCTGATCGTTGCAGCGAGGGGGTCATATGGTTGCTTCGGTGCCGCCAGTTAGTTTTCATCGGATGTGGCATGAGTGCGGGCGGCGGGTAATTGGCGCCACTAAAAATATCAACGCCAGCCATTTTAACAGACGTAAACGCCTGCTTTACGTTGCATCGCAATGTCCCGTGCTCAGTGAGACCTTTGTCTACCGCGAAATTCAGGAATTGCGAGCAACTGGCTGCCTTGTGGATTTCGCGACTTTGCGGACGCCCGTAGACAATCCCATGACTCGGGAAGTCAGTTTGGAGCTTGGCCCGAGTATTCCAATATACGGCCTGGGGAAATGGGCTCTCCTGCGGGACGCCACGATCGAGATGGTATCACACCCGCTGCAAACCGTGCGCACCTTGTCGTTGGTTGTTCGTGATGCCCTGTTGAGCACGGATTGCACACTCCGAGGCCGAGTTGTGCTGCTGGTGCAGATTGTAGCCGCGCTGGCGCTGGCACATCGAGCGAGAAGCCGTCATTGCGACTACCACTTGCATTCCCATATGGCGAACGCTCCAACGACGATCGCCATGTACACGGCATCACAACTTAAAACGACGTTTAGTTTTACTGGGCACGCAAACGGTATCTTTTCTTCCCGGGAATTTCTGGCCGAGAAACTCACTCGCTGCGCTTTCGTCGCATGTATTAGTCACTGGCACCGTGAATTCTATAGACAGGTGAAAGAAATCTCCGACAATCGATCGCCGCTGGTACGATGCGGTGTGGATATCCCGACCTCTCCGCACCGACACCACGAAGGGGACGGGGTTCGCTTTGTGTCAGTCGGTCGGCTCGTAGCCAAGAAAGGGTTTGACGTAATCATCGACGCAGCCGCCATTCTTCGTGACCGTGGACTGCCGTTTGACATCACAATTGTCGGTGATGGCCCAGCGCGCGGAATGCTTGTTGAGCAGATCGCTGCGCTCCGGTTGACCGGGTTTGTCAGCCTCGTTGGCGCTAAACCCCACGGGGAAGTTCTGAGGATACTTTCGAATAGCAGCATCTGCGTGCTTGCGTGCAAAGTGGACGCGAAGGGAGATCGCGATGGAATCCCCGTGGTGCTGATGGAGGCGATGGCCGCGGGCGTTGCCGTGATTGCTGGCGAAGTTTCGGCAATTCACGAATTGGTGCAGCAAGATCGAACGGGCCTGCTCACTCGCCCCAACGATCCTCGCGACCTTGCAGACGCGATGGAGCGGCTCGCCCGGGAACCTTCGATGCGCCTCAGGCTTGGTCTGTCGGGACGAAAATATGTCTCCGAGGAGTTTTCCACGCGAGTCAATATTCACCGTCTCATCACTGCATTCCATGGTGTTGATCCCGAACTGGCTCGAGATTTCAATGTCACACCAGCAGCTGCGAGGTAGGGTCCGCTTTCCACCGCCAGCCCGTGTGATTTCGGACGCAGGATCCGTGCGCCAGGTACTTTCGCACCATCACAGAGGCGTCCCGTCGCAAGACTGCTGCGAAACGCCTATGCCACGTCAGTGATCTGTGGGGCACTCATTGCAACCCGCCGGACTCACAGGAAGAGCCAATGGCTGCAGTCGGCAGTCTGGAAGCCTGCTCCACGGCTATGCCCACCTCCATAGGAACGGTGTACTCGCGCTCGTCGAGTGGACACCAATTGTAAACGTGCAAGCGTTTTCAACACGATTTAGAGACAGAGATAGCGCCGTGGCCGGGTCGAGAATCAAACACGTCGTAAAGTCCCTGGCGTACCGAGCAAGTTGCATCGCGGGCCTGTCTCAGCGAGTGATCCGGCGGTTGGATGCCGCGGCCATCTTGATGTATCATCGAATTCTTCCTGGGCGGTGTCCGGCCGATTGGCCCTTTCCGTCGCTGGTGGTTGATACGGACTCCTTTTCTCTTCAGATGCGCTGGTTGGCCCGACAGTTCCATGTGTGCACGGTCAGCGATCTTCTGGCCGAAACGGTTCGTCCCGAGAAACCAAGAGCTGTGGTTACGTTCGATGATGGGTATTCGGACAATGTGCTTCACGCAGCTCCTTTGCTCGAAGAGGTCGGTATTCGGGGCACATTCTTTGTCACAACCGGCTTCATTGGTGAAAACAAGCGACTGTGGTTTGACGTGGCGGCACGCATGGCCGCGGCCTCTGGGTCTTTCAAACAGCGAATGAGCCGTTGGAAAAGCATGAATACTGCCGAGCGACGAGATTCATTGAACCGGTTGACACATCCAGGTGACTGGTGCGCCCCGGAGCGTGATCGCGCGATGACGGTTGCCGACCTCCAGCGGCTGGCAAACACCGGGCACGAAATCGGTGTTCATACCAGAACACACCCGATCCTGACAATGGTTGAGCCAACTGAACTGACAAGCGAGATTGCGGGAAGTGTCTCTGACCTCAAAGCATGGGGTATTGCGCCTCGCGGGATCGCATATCCAAATGGTGACTACTCGGAGACAGTAATTGCGGAGTCGCGAAGAGCCGGCCTGAATTATGGGCTGTCGACCTCACTGGGCTGGTACTGCCAGGGAGAAAATGCTTTTTCGATACCTCGAATTGACGTCAACATGCTGCGTCTGACGGGTTGGCACAAAGATCCAGTGGAAGGTTTAAAGGCCGAACTGACCTGGCTCGGGATCAAGAGTCGATAATCATGCGCATCGCCTACCTCAACTCCGAATACCCCAGCCTCTCCCATACATTCATTGAACGCGAGGTTTCTGAATTGCGGCGTCTGGGTGTTCAGATCCGTACAATGAGCGTTCGGCCGGCCGACTTGGATGGCCGGTTAAGTCATTCCCACAATGCCGCAGCGAATGACACCTTTGTGCTGCAGGCCGGACTGACGTTACTTCTTTGGGATGCGATCGTTTGCACCGTCGTTTCGCCGGTTCGTTTCCTGCGGGCATTCGCAAGCGGGCAGAAACTTTCTCCCCCTGGTGTTGTCAGCCGCCTACGCCACATCGCCTATGTCGTGCAGGGCCTTCGATTGTCGCGAGAAATGACCAGGAACGGCCTGCGACACGTCCACGTGCACATGGCAAACAACGGCGCAGCGATTGCGATGATGGCGTGTGAGTATAACCGCCGCTTGACTTACAGCCTGTCGATCCACGGCTCTGCTGAGTTCTTCCATGTGGACACATGGACGCTGGGACCGAAAGTCCAGAACGCTTTATTTGTACGTTGTATTTCCAACTTCTGCCGCGCCCAGATCATGGCGTGGAGTGATCCGTCGTTTTGGGACCGTCTGCACATCGTTCACTGCGGTGTTGACACCGATGATTACACCCCTCACCCGCCGCGCCGACCCGGTCCGCTGCGATTGCTTACGGTTGGACGGCTGCATTCCATCAAAGGGTATGAATTGTTGCTTAAGGCATGCGCTCAATTGGCGAAAGAGGGGAACGCCTACGAGCTTAACATGGTTGGCGACGGGCGGCTGATGCCGTCACTGCAGGCACTGGTCAAATCGCTGGGGATTCACGATCGTGTTACCTTCAGCGGAGCTGTCGGGCAGGACCAGATCGCCGGGCACTTCGATCGCGCAGATGTCATGGTTGTCAGCAGCTTCATGGAGGGAGTACCTGTCGTTCTCATGGAAGCAATGGCTAAGCGACTGGCCGTGATTGCAACGCGGGTCGGTGGCATCGCGGAGCTCGTGCGGGACGGCATCGACGGCGTGCTGGTGTCGCCTGGTTCCGTCGAAGCACTCGCGGCCGCGATCCGGCCGCTATCACTCGAACCATCTTCATGTGAACGGTTCGGCAAATCAGCGCGGGAGCACGTGATCGCGGAGTTCTCCGTCGCCCAACTGGGTCGCAGGATGCATAATCTACTAACAGACCATTTGAACCTGCCCGTTCCAACATTGATGGAAACGAACGACGCCGGCTGATCAGCGACAGCCAGAGCCAGGCGAAATTTTGGAAAGATTTTTTGGTAAAATGAAGATCGATGGTTGAATCAATCGACGCGCGGCTGGTTGGCGTTGTCGTGATCGGCCGCAATGAGGCATCTCGAATTCAGGTGACGCTGTCGGCTGTGATACCGCGGATAGCCAATCTCGTTTACGTGGACTCCAATTCCAGCGACAACAGTCCCGCGATTGGGGAAGCCATGGGCGTGGACGTGGTCCGCGTCACACAAGGCCGCATGAGTGCCGCCCGGGGCAGACGCCTCGGAATGGAGTATCTGCTGCAACAAAATTCGGACCTCGAATACATTCAGTTCATCGACGGAGATTGCGAACTCGCAGCCGACTGGATCGCCACTGCACAGCACTGCCTGGCGGCGATGCCCGAAGTCGGGGGGGTTACCGGGCGATTGCGTGAGCGGCACCAGAGCGAATCCCTCCTGCTGCGTCTGGTGGCGGTTGACTGGGACTTGCCCGCAGGCCCGACGGATGTGGTGGGCGGAATTTCTATGATGCGGGTGGAGGCGCTGCGTCAGGCAGGCGGATGGAACGACGATTTAATTGCAGGTGAGGAACTGGATCTTTCCATGCGGATTCGTGCGGCGGGATATACGCTGCGACGACTCGATTGCGACATGTGCTTGCACGATATGGGTCTGACGCGATTTTCGGAATTCTGGAAGCGGACCGTTCGGACAGGGTTTGCCTATGCCCAACTTTCCTGGTTGCATGGCCGTTCCGGTCCTCGCCGCTGGATCACTCGGACTATCGGTGCCCTGATTTACGGCCTGATCTTGCCCGTCATGGTGCTCGTGGGATGTTTTCTGCACTGGTCCGTGAGCGTGCTGGCGCTGGCGGGAATCATGGCACTTTTGGTGCGTCTTATTCAATGGCGAATGCGTCAGGGAGATCCGTTGCGGATTGCGGCAGCGTATGCTGCTCTCATTGCCTTCTGTAAGACAGCCCAGGCAATTGGTGCATTACGTTTTGCAGCGGGAATGCTGCTGGGACGGACTCCTAAGATCATTGAATACAAAAAACCAGCCAGCGCGAAGGCTTCCTGAATGTCTGGCTGGCTTGTCCGTTATCGCTTCCATCGTGCATCTGAAGATGAGGATCGCTGGCTGGAATCCATACGTCTGGCGGGACGTGCGGGAAACGTGATTGAACAGCAGACGGAGCTGGCTGGAGGTTCGGTGGCACTGGCCACATGGCGTCGCACGTCAGGTGAATTTCCTTGCTCAGGTCGCATTCATCAGTCGTCTCAAAATGTACAGATAGCGTGGGTCGGACAATGTCTGGAAGATGAAGGCGATGCCAGTTGCAACGCGATGCGCCTGCTGGCAGAACAGTCCGGGCAGGCGGTCCCGGATACCGCCAGTTTTTCCCGATTGAACGGTCCATTCTCGGCGGCCATCGTTCAGCAGGCCGCCGCGCGGCTGATGATTGTGGTCGATCGGCATCGGCACATGCCAGTCTACATGTACAGAACGGCCAAGTTTCTTGTCGCCAGCACAGATCTGCGTGTCCTGAAGCCTTGGCTGGAGCGCCCGCAGCTCTCAAAAAGTTCAGTCGACCTGCTGCTGCGTTGCGGGGAACTCATCGATGACATGACGTTGCTGGACGGTGTCCGCATGTTGCCATCTGCAACAGTTTTGACCGTGCTGGATGGTGATGTTTCCGAATCACACTACTGGACGCTGCGACACGATCCGCAGCATGGCAACAGCGTACAGGAACTGGCGGACGAACTGGGTGAGCGATTGCGAAACGCCGTTCATCGCGTGGAGCGGGCGAACACATGCGTTGGCATCACACTGAGCGGTGGGCTGGATTCACGATTCCTGCTGGGACTGTGTTCTCAACCGCAGCAGGTTCCCAGCTTTACCTGGGGGCTGCCTGATTGCCGAGATATCACGTATGCAGCGGATTTCGCAAAACGTGTGGGATCGCCCCATCAGGTTCGCAACTGGATTCCCGCGGATTTTCCTCCTCTTTGGCAGCAGGGAGTGGAGGCCACTGGTGGTTCGTTCGGTATCGAGAGTATGTACATGTTGCCTTTCGTACGCCTGTTGGGGCAGCACTGCGATGTGATTCTGAATGGTCTGGCAGGCGACGCGGTTCTGGGGGGTAATTTTCTGCAGCTTAGCTGGCTCCGCGAGCGCAGTTTGTCGCAATTGGCACAGAAGTCGTGGCGATGGCGCGTATCGTCGGCCGAGGATGAACAGGTGAACCGGCTGATCGTGGACAAAACTGGATCCGTCGGAAGAGATCTCTGGGTGGAATCGATTCTCCGCGATCCTCGCGAACAACCCATCCTGCGTCTGAACGACTGGCTGTATCCCAATCGTGTGTCCCGGAACACAAACTGTGGCACCATGCTGCAGCGACTTTGCGTGGAATCGCATGCGCCTTTCTTTGATCGCGATTTTCTGGATCTGGTCCTGAAGGTTCCGCTCGAAATGCGGCTGAAGCACCGACTCTACCTACAGACCATGAATCGCGCGTGTCCTGTCGCCGGGCAGAGTCGTTGGCAACGCACGGGCATTCCTCCGTCATGGGGATTTTATGCCAACCTCAGCTCAATGGCCTTTCATCGTGTGTGGGGACAAATGATGAAGACAGTCGGTCGCGAGGCATTTCCAGGGCTTACGGTTGCGTCTCCGGCCGCATGGATGCGGAATGAATGGCGGAGTTCGATTGAAGAGATTCTGTTGTCCGAATCATTGCTGTCCCGCGGCGTTGTCAACGCCGATGGCGTTCGCGAAGTCTGGCGCCGCCATTTGGCCGGCGAGAACTTTACCAGAACAATTGGGGCACTGCTCAGCGTGGAGTTGTTTGCCCGAGCAATGATAGACTCTTCTCCAGTTCTCGCAGGGAAAGTGTCGGTCAATGGAGCCCCATAAGTCGTCAGGAGCGGAGCTTACGGATTCTGCTTCCCAATCGCCCCCGTCGAATTCTGGTAATCACACCGTTCGAAGATGTGAACTGGCGATGGTTGTCCTCCTATTTCATCAAGCGATGATTTCACCTGGAATTTTTGCAACGGTGATCTGTTCGGGAAGCGTCAGCATGCGTGGGTACATTACGCCTGGTCGGTAAGGACCGTTCGAGAAATTACTGTCGCTTAAGTCAGCGCGATTTGTTAATAGGGATTCTTGTGAAGTTTTCATGACGAATTCAGGAGGCCAAGGATGGCAATCGCGACATTTGAGCCGTTTGATGAGACGATTGAGACACAAATGCGGAGCGTGTTTGGGACGCTTTCGGAAAAAGATCAACGCAGATTCGCCGCCATCCAGGCCCGGCAACTGGGCCATGGAGGTATTGGATACATCTCGGAGGTACTGGGTTGCTCGAAGAAAACGATCGGTCGTGGCATCGTGGAATTGGGTCAGCTTTCTGAAGACCCTGTAGACGGTCGTATTCGTCGGCCGGGCGCAGGTCGAAAAAAAAGTGACGCCCGGGTCCGAGATTGAGTTGAACCTGCAGTCGCTGACGAAAACACGAACGGCAGGAGATCCAGATGACGATCAGATCATTTATACCGATCTCACGCCGACTCGGCTGGAACAGGAACTCGCTGCGATGCAGACGCCAGTCAGCGATGATCTGATTCGCCAATGGATGAATGAGCAGAAGCTTCGATTGCGCAAGATCCGCAAGGTCCTTGCCGGAGGTGAGTCTCCTGATCGCGACGCTCAATTCAACCACATTGCCGCTCTGATTCAGCAATACGCGTCCGCTGGCAACCCGTATTTTTCCATCGACACCAAGGCAAAGGAGTTTCTTGGCCAGTTATTTCGCAAGGGTCGCGTCCGCTGTACCGAAGCGTTTAAAGCCTTTGATCACGACTTTCCGACGTGGGCCGAAGGAGTCATCATTCCACACGGCATCTTTGATCCGGTTCGCAATTGCGGGCATGTGAATATCGGTTTGTCGCGCGACACAACCGAATTTGCCTGCGACAGTATC
>JAYUVA010000889.1:0-6044 GCA_043754375.1 Candidatus Kuenenia sp.
GTCTTGTTTTCGAACCGAAACTCATACTAACCCGAAGCGCCAGCGAGGATTTCGGCCTTTTTCGCCTCGCTGGCGCTTCGGGTTGGTATTAAATCAACAGACCGCTAGCGGTCTGTCGCGCATTCATTTATGGGTTGTGTGCCACTGAACTTTGCCAGTGTTCGCCCATTGGCAGGAAGCACTGGCAGAGCCAGTGGCACACATCAATACACGATTGACAGAGTATTACGCTTCGCGACGCTTTCTGCGAACAGGCATCAGAGCCAGTGCCAGGATCGACGCCGCTGTGGTCGATGTCGTGTTCGTTGGTGACTCACCCGCTGAGTCGTTGAACAAACTGCCCGACATCATCGCTGAAGCCGCACTGGACGGATCGGCCAGCGATTCCATCAACTCTTCAATTACTGCCACTGGCATCGCGATATCCGAAACCGGCAGCACAGGTTCGGGCACGGCCATCGTTGTTGCGGAAGCTGACACAGTGCCCATTGCCGCTGTTTCAGATTCAGGCTCAACAACGAATTCTGTGGCAGCATAAAATTCTTCGACAGTTCGGAGTTTTGCGGGTTCGACAAGTTTGAGATCCTTCAGATCCAGTGATGCGGAAATCACGAAGGTCTTCGAGTTGCTCCAACTGCTGGCGGTGCCGATGGAATTGAATGCGCGAATCCAGAATCGATAGGTACCGGGCCTCAATGCCTGACTGTCAGGCAGGGTGTAAAACGCGATCTTGCCTGTAGGATCCACTGCAAAAGTCTTAACCTGCAGCACGATTGATTCGTTTCGTTCCAGGTCGCGGACCAGGATTTCGTAACGGTAGGCTGCCGGATCGTGTGTCCACTGAAAGGTCGGTGTGGTATCTTTCGATGTTCCGGACGGGGCAATAATACTTGGCGTCGTGGGATTCGGAACGTCGATCCGAACGCGATACGCCACGCTCCAGTCGCTCGTTTCTCCGGAGTTATTTATGCCTCGAACCAGAGCCTGATACGTGTGTTCGGCCAGCCGCTGGTTGTTCGGAATCGTATACAACTTCTCCTGAATATTGGTGACCCGGATCACACTTGTTTTGTTCAGCGTGACATCGTCCAGCCGGAATTCGTAAAATGGTGCATCAAAGTCAGCCGTCCACAAGAACGTCGGGTTCGGGTTTTCCACGGAACCGGCGGGATTGGGGACGGGCGCAGTGATCACGGGAATGCCTGGGATTGGTTCGTCGAGCGTAAAGACGTAGACCGTGCTCCATTCGCCGACTTCATTTGCACTGTTGATCCCGCGTACCCAGGCGCGGTAGTTGCCCTGCGGCAGATTGTTCAAAGCCAGGTACTCGGTACCAATAATATTTTGCTCACGAATGATCTGGAACTGACCAGTCGTGACGTTGTTGACCCACAGGTCGTACTTCACGGCACGGTCAACTGCTGTCCATTTAAAAGTCGGATTGGAAGTGGTAATTGTCAGGTTGACGATTGGTCCGGTCGGCCCGAGCATTTTTGGTGTGCCAGGGGGCAGGACGTCGACAGTGAACGAATACCCTGCACTCCACGGACTGAATTCATTATTGCCATTGGCAGCTCGCACCCATGCGAGGTACGAACCCTGCGGCAAAGCGGACGGGTCATAGTAAGGCGTCAGGCGGGAAATATTTTCGCGACGAATATACTGGGCGGTGCCGGTCGTCAGATTATTCACCCACAGGTCATACTTTGCGGCAGCTTCGACAGGAGTCCAGACGATGCGAGGATTGACGCTGGTTGTGACCGGGATCGGAGCCGTGATCACAGGGGCGACAGGAATCGGTGCATCGATCGTGAATTCCACGAAGTCGCTCCAGACGCTGGCTTCGCCGACAGTGTTAATCCCTTTCACCCATGCGCGATACATGCCGTCCGGCAGCGGGTCGAAGTGAACGTACGTGGTCCCGGAATAGGCCGTTCGATAGATGATCCTCTGCTGTGTCGTGACGCTGCTGACCCACAGAGTGTAGTTCCTGGAATTGGCGTCCGCAGTCCATTCAAACGTCGGGAAGGAATCTGTGATGTCTCCGACGGGACGAATCATGCGTGGTTTTGCCGGTGCCGGAATATCAATCGCGAAATCGACATAATTGCTCCAGGTGGAAAATGTGCCATCGATCGCAATCGTGCGAACACGAGCCCGATAATTTCCTTCCTGGAACTGATTGATGGCCATGTGGCTGGTGCCAATCACGTCCTGAGTGTAGAAGCCGATTCGATTCAGTGTCAGGTTATCGACCTGAAGTTCATAGTGATCAGCGTTTGCCCCGATCGTCCATTCAAAGAATGGCACGGCTTGGGTCAGCGTCCCCACCGGGCCGATCATCGTCGGTGTTGATGGCAGCGGAAGCACGGTGCCGGTGAGTGTGTACTGGCCGATCGCACCGTACTCCCCGGTGCTCGAAACGGCAACGTAGTGCCTGCCCACACCCACAGCCACTGAGAACGTGGCAGACAGTGATGTGGTGGGAGAAATCTGAGTTACAAGCACACCTGAAGAATTGTACAAACTCAGCACAAGATCGAGGTTAGTGCCGAAGGTCAGAGCCGGGTCGTTGTAGCGTGTTCTCAGGTTGAGTCCATCGACCGAAAAACTGATTGTCCCGGTATTTGTCTCAAATTCAAACATATCCACATCGGCATTTTGCTCCAGCACTCCGTTAACTGACAGCGTCGGACCAGATGACGGGAACCGGAAGGCCGTGGCAATGGTATCGCCGAAATCATCCGTGCGATATTGAACCGTCCGATTTGCGGATCGCGTCAGGTAAGCCAGATCATCCTGAATTGACGTCGCCGAAGTGCTGCTTGTTCCATTCCACCACGTGTCGCGAATCGCGCCGTAACCAACACCCATGATCGGGGCCAACGCTGCATCGCCCGGATTGTACTCGGTAGTTTTAACGCCGTTCACATCATACAAGCTCTGGTGCGTAAGGCCAAATGTGTGGCCGGATTCATGGGAGGCGGCCGATGAAATCTGATGAGCGGTGAAGAACAGTCCGCTGAAGACATAATTTGTGTTCGCTCCACCGGCGGAGAATCCGTCGATAACACCCCATCCACCGGCAGCCGGTGCCCAATCGTTGCTCCCACCAATGACGACCATCACATGTTCGAAGTCATTCAAGGTGGGGGGGGCAATGGTCGTTACGTTGATGTTGAACGGCGCAAAATCCTCCGCGACGCGATACCAGATTTCTTCGATCTGGCGAAGTTCTTCAGCATTGAAAGTTAAGGGGTCGCCATCGAGATCGAATGCCGGCGTGACAATCGGACCAGTACCCCTGTTTCGGAAGCCAACCCAACCGGGATCACTATCTGTATAGCCGTCCATTTTCAGGATCACCGACACAGGAGCACCGGGCCGACTGTTCAGGAGCGGCAGATTAGTAAGCGGCAGCGGATTGCCTACCGTCCCGCCTCCCGTGGACCCACCAATCGGAGCTCGTGGCAGGTCGCTGCCAAGGATCGTGACCGAACTCAAAAGCGAACGTATTTCAAATTGTTCAGTGACCATCGCAACGTGACCGGAAGGTCTTCTGCGATTCTTTTCGCGGGTAACGCGGCTGAAAGATTTCAGGAGATCGCTCACGGACATCTCGGAATTCCTCTTCGTTCTGGTCAAAAACATTGTCCGGCTCTGTTGGCAGGGCGGGCTTCCAGTTAGTTTGGGAAAGCGGAAACAGAACTGCCGCCTTGACAGGTATCTCAATTCTTCTTCGACGCGGAATCAAGTCAATCTTCCCCAAATCGCCAAAGAACTTGCCGCATCGTGCGACAGCATCTCCCCTCGCCTATTCACCCGTCACATGCGTTAGAGTGCGAACTTGCAGCAAACATCTGCATTCTCGAATCAAGAGACGGAACCAAGCCGAATCTACAACATTAATCGTCAAAGCTATCAACAAGTCCCATGCGTTGCGAATCATTTCAACCTGTGAAAATGAATATCTGCCGCACAAAGACTCAATTTTCCGCAATCTCTGGCATTGGAGTTGAGTTTCCTAACTTGAATGCCCCGACTTGCCCGTCAATTTGGTAGAAGATCAACACGGTGGCCGTTATGGTACAAGTTCCGTTCGTTGTAAAATCGTGGTTAATTGAAGGGATTTTTGATTCTATAGGGTCAACGTTTGAGGCGTTTCGGTTTGGGTATCGTCATTTGGCACACTCAACGTCTTGTCCAGGTGTCGAAAAACGTGGTAAGTCGCTTATGGGTTTTCTGGCACAGGTTCAGATTTATTGTTTTCTAATGAGCTACGCCGTTTCGTTGATCGGCGAAGTATGGCTCCTGCTGCGCCGACAATCCTCGCTGGCTCGCGTTGTTGTGCTGGCCTTCACCGTCGCTGGCTTTTTGGCGCATACGGCCTATTTGATCACGCGCAGCCAAACTGCAGGATTACCGCCGTTGCTCAGCAGTCAACAGGATTGGCTCCTCGTTCTGGCGTGGATCGGTGGGCTGCTGTACCTGGTGCTGCTGCTGACACACCGGCAATTGGCTCACGGGGTGTTCATGCTGCCCGCAATTCTGCTGTTGGTAATCGTCGCTGTTTTTGTCAGCCGGCAGGCGACCGGCAACCTCGACCAGCTGGCTTTGCGGAGACTGGGGATGTTTCATGCCGCGTCGCTCGTGCTGGGAATCGCGGCCGTCGTGGGAGCGGCGATCTCCGGACTCATGTACCTGCTGCATCATCATCGCCTGCGGAGTCGAACAGGCTGGCTTCAAAGATTGACGCTACCCAGCCTCGAAAATCTGACGACCATCAATCGATGGACGGTCGTGTTCTCGGTCCCATGCCTGACGATCGGGCTCGTCACCGGCTTTCTCCTGATCTTCTGGTCGCGCGGTATCAATGGCAGCAATTCCATCCGCTGGACTGATCCCACAATCATTACGACCGTGATTGTCTGGGTCGCCATGATCGTGGTGCTGATTCGAGTCCTTACAAGTTCTCATCAGACGGGCAAAGCCGTCGCACAGTTGTCGCTGCTGAGCGCAGGGTTTCTGCTGACGACGGTGTTGGGGCCGATGATCCTGTCCGGTTCCGGTAATCTGAGCACCTTTCATTCCGGCTCACCCGTTCCGAAACCGGGCGATGTTGAAGCTGCACCCGCTGACGTCGTCCCCGACCGACAGGATGTGCCGCGATGAACGTGCTTGTCGTCAGTTGCAATCATCACAAAGCCGGCGTGCAGATTCGAGAGCGACTTGCGTTTTCAAACGCGGAGGAGCTTCAACGTGCGTATCATCAATGGCATGAGATTCATCCGGATTCCGAACTTGTCGTGCTTTCGACCTGTAATCGGGTCGAGATCTACGCCGCTGACGAACAGGACGACGCCGGTGTCTCGTTTGATGACATCACCAGGTTTATTTCACAGTTTCACGATGTCCCAACCGACGAATTCGTTGATTCTGTGCTGGCTCAATCCGGCGCGGATGCGGTGTCGCACTTGTTTCAGGTCGCCTGTAGTATCGACAGCATGGTCCTGGGCGAACCGCAGATTGTGAACCAGGTCAAAGAAGCTTACCGCATCGCTCAGGAACACGATGCCTGCGGTCCGCTCACCAACGTCCTGTTTCAACAGGCACTCAAGGTGTCGGCTCAGGTCCGCACGGAAACAGGACTTGCCGACGGACGTGTGTCAATCGCCAGCGTCGCCGTCGGGGACTTCGGAAAAAGCATCTTCAGTCGCTTCGACAATAAGACTGTGCTGGTGATTGGTGCCGGGGAAATGGCAGAGGAAACGCTGACTTACCTGCAATCCGAAGGTGCGTGCAGGATCGTGGTGGCCAATCGCAATCGAGACCGCGCTGAACGTCTGGCATCACAGTTTCGTGGTGAAGCGGTCGATTACGCAACCCTGGACGAATGGCTGACCAAGGCAGACGTGATCGTCAGCACGACTGGTGCCGCTGAAATCCTGATCTCCAGAGAGCGATTCGCCGCCGCTCGAGCCCGCTCAAACTGCCATCCGGTATTTATCCTGGATCTTGCTGCACCTCGGGATTTCGATCCTGCC
>JAYUVA010000890.1:0-2522 GCA_043754375.1 Candidatus Kuenenia sp.
GACGTATGACGTGTGGATTGACAATCTCTCGACGAATCAGAGTCAGTTTGTGCGTAACATGAACGTGGTGGGCACGTCATTCACACCGCCGTCAAATCTGCCGATGGGTTCCTACCGCGCGTGGGTCCGAGGTAAGGATGCATCCGGACTGGCTGCTCAATGGGCAGTGCCGGTGAATTTCCAGGTGTTGCTGCCAGTCACGGTGCCTGCTGCCCCGGTTTTCACGTTTGACCGGACTCCGACCTTCGCCTGGAATGCGGTCCCCGGTGCGACCGGTTATAACCTTGAACTGCGGTATGCCAACACTGGAACCATCGTCAGCAATCCGACGAACATCGTCGGAACCAATTTTACGCCAGTCGCAAATTTGCCGGTCGGACTGTATCGCTGGCAGGTGTTTGCCGTTGCGACCTCAGGTAAACGAAGCCAGACGGCCACGACACAAAACTTATACGTGGGCGGCAAAGTGACTCTGCTGACTCTGTCCGGAACAACGTCGGACACGACACCCACGTTCACCTGGGCACTTGCCGCTGGTGCAGCCACCTATGACGTATTCGTGACGCGCACAGATGTTCTGACGGCTGGCATCATCAACCAGACCGGGCTCGTCGGTAACAGCTTCACTCCAGTGACACCACTGCCGATCGGAACTTATCGAGCGTGGGTCAGAGCGATCAGCAACACTGCCGAAGTTGGTCCATGGAGTTTGCAGGTTAACTTCTCGATCGCTGCGGAAACTTCGGAACCTGGTTCTGGCTCTGAAGATCTGCTGCGAGTGCAATTGGCAGCATTGAACAACAACTCCTTGAATTACGACCAACTATCATCGTCAGTCGAGGCGGTCGATGATGTCGTGTCGCAGGAGACATTGTCCGTCCCCGGGGACATGTCGATACCGCCGAACGAACCAGCATCAATCGACTCCACTGCAATGCCCGCCGTTCCGTTGAATCCAACCGTCCGAGCCGAACTCATCAGGTCGGTACTGTTTCTGGCGGAGGAAGCAGTATGCGTCGACGCGGTCATGGCAGATCTGACGATGCTTCCCATGCTCCTGGAGATTTAGTAGTCTGCGGAGCGCAGCGTGCAGAATCGTGAAGGCCGGAGGCGGAAGATGCCGATCATTGATGTCCACAGCCATTTCTGGTGCTACCCCGATCACTTTGACGACGATTTTCGTCAGCAAAGTCGCCGGGCCAAAGCGGGCGTTGAACTGGATCTGACCGTGCGTTTCGACGACTACCAGCGGACGTCCGTGGCGGATGTTCGGACAATCGTGTTTGGAGGCAAGGCCAAACTCAGCGGGCTTTGGGTGGATGACCGATCGGTTCGAAATTACGTGGATGCTCATCCCGATCAACTGATCGGATTCCTGTCACTGGATCCGACTCAGGACGGCTGGGAGCGAGATCTCAAGACCGGACATCAGGAACTCGGCCTGCGAGGCATCAAGCTGCTGCCGATGTACGCCGGTTTTCGTCCGGATGAAAAATGGCTGGCTCCCTTGTGGGAGTACGCTCAGCAACATCAGTTGCCAGTGCTGTTGCACACCGGGACCACGTTTATCTCGCAAGCTCCTCTGGACTGCACGCTGCCCAGACACCTCGACCCGGTCGCCGCTCGTTACCCGGAACTGCGACTCATCCTCGCTCATCTGGGTCATCCTTATGAGGGCGAATGCGTGGCCGTGATTCGAAAGCATCCCCACGTTTATGCCGACTTGTCGGCTCTGCATTACCGCCCGTTTCAGTTGTATCACAGTCTGATGCTGGTGCAGGAGTACGGAGTCTGGGACAAGGTGCTCTTTGGGACCGATTATCCGTTTACGACGGTTCAGGCTACGATTGACGGACTGCGCGGGCTCAATGCTATGCTGGCCGGGACGGCACTTCCGCGCCTGAATGAGGAAGCGATTGAACGACTGATATTCCGCGACAGCCTGCCGCTGCTGGGTTTATGATCAGATCAACATATAATTCGCGCGGCCACAAAAGTCTCCGGCGAGCGGAGCGGCGTGAGCCCTCCGGTACTGCGGTTTTGACCGGCAAGCTGACGCATGCCGCTCCCCAATTCTGTCCGCGACATTGCGCAACGCAGCTCAGCGATTGGATTTCTTCTGCAGAAATGGCGTTGTTTCTCAAAAGAACGGGAACAGCTTACGGATTTCATCCTCTGTCGGCTGATGGCCGAACTCGCAGATTTCAAAGGCTTCGGCATACTTGATCTGTTTGCCGCGTTCGTCACCGTACCACTTCACCAAAGCGCTGCGATACAAATTCGCTTCGGAAGTTTGACGTGAATCCCAGCGTTCCCGAAGCCACGCGCGGCGGAGTTCGGGCTGTGACGCAGGTGGTGCCTCTGCAGTCTTTTCTTCGGACCCGAGAGCCCCGCCTTCGAATGTCTGCGATTCCAGGGCCAGCAGAGCATCCACTTTCTTTTCAAAAACGTCATCCAGACGGACTGCGATATCGGCGATGAACGGATAAGGCTTTTGAAAGCGGTCGCTGGAATAAAGGAAG
>JAYUVA010000891.1:0-4490 GCA_043754375.1 Candidatus Kuenenia sp.
GTCAGTGACCGCCGTTGCCGTCTTTTGTCGCTCTTCTCGTCGGCCTTGCCAATGCGGGAGAGCGGATTCAACGCCCAGGGTAGCAACTAGTAGCAACTAGGGACACAGCAGTATGGCAAGAAACGGCGTGGAGAAATCGAGTTTCCTGATGCCAACCATGCGGAGAATGTCCGTGGTGAAGGCAGGGGCGTGCCAACAGGCTTCCAATTCTGATGGGTTTCGACAAAGCGCTGTGTCCCCCCCCGTTGGTTCCCAATTTTCACACGATGCCATGTCACGTCACTTTTCGTGAAGGTTTTTCCCACGAATCCTGGCACGGTTTTTGAAACCCAGCAAAAAACGGCACTTGCAGCACGGCGCAACATTGCGCCGTGCCAATTTGTAAAAAAACGCATCAAGAAAACTGGTAAAAATGCGGCTCTCTCTCCGCCCGTCACGTCTCAGACGTTCATACGGCTTGCCGCGATATTTCACGCACCGATTCCGACTCAAGTGGCCGACGTTCGCACTCACTCACTACGACAAAACCCGCACCTGAATCCCTTCAATTTCCTCATTCTCCCCGGACGCCTGTGCGCTCGTGATACACAGACCGTGCTCCCGAACGCTTTCCAGCAGAAGCCGTCTATTCTTGCCGTCAAGCCCTTCCCAGCACTCTCGAGGCAATCCCACGATCGGAACCTGATCAGGCTCGTATGACGCAAACTGACACGCCAGGAGACAAACCCGGCCTGTCCCTTCGCCCGGACTCAACTCGCTAAACGGAATCTGCCCCCGCTTGTGTTCCACGCATAATGGCGCTGTCGTACTGGACTTTTGCAGTGCAGTGCGCGGCATTCTGAATGTCAATCACGGCGGTCCCTGCCACCGCCGGGGATCCCGACGCTCGACGCCCACTCTCAGCATCCAGGCGTTACCTTACATCAGCGGCGTGCATTGCCAGGGAAAAAGTGATGATCCACAAGTCAATGACGACGTCAGTAGTTACCGGCAGGATCTGATCCTGACTGAAGCGACTCGGCGTATTCGCAATGAGACGAAATTGCCGCCGGGACAAACAGACAAACGTCCATTGATTATCGTGCTGACGAAATACGACGCATGGGCAAGCATTGCGAATGGCAAGCCCCTCACCAGAGACTGGATTCTTCAGGAAATGCCGAACGGAATGAATCAGTTCAACGTTCGCCAGGCGACGAAATGAAGCCTGTTCGAAAACTGGCAGCGTGTTCATCGGGATCATTCTTGAGATTGCGGACTTTTAGCGTAACATACTTTCCGGCACATTCCGATGAGGCCGCTTTCGAAGGCCAAGCGATCGTGTCCGAATTTGTCACGCCAAATGAGACCCTGAATATGAAGACGATCGATTCCACTGTCAAAGCTGTTCAGGACGAAATCTTTCTCTCAAAACTTGAGCAGGCGCGGCAATTGTCCGTTGGCCAAAAACTTCTGGCCGGGCCGGAGCTCTTTGATATGGGGTTGACCATGATGCGTTCCGGAATCTGCATGCGCTACCCTGAGTATAATGAACAACAGGTCAACAACGAGATCTTTCGCCGACTTGAAATCGCCAGGCGGATCGACGACGGGGATCGCTACTGCCCGTTGGATGCAATCAATGAACAGCTTTGATGCAGTTCGACGAACACTGGTGGCACTCGAATCACTCTCGGTAAAGTATGTCCTCGTCGGGGCTCTTGCGACCAATGTGTACAGCATTCCTCGTTCAACAAAAGATGCGGATATTGTCGTAGTGTTTGAGGCGGGAGAACTTCGTCGATTACGGAATGCGCTCGGTTCGGACTTTGAGTTTAATCCGCAGATGATGCTTGAAGTTCTGACGGGAAGTATCCGGAACGAAATCAGATTTTTGCCGACAGGATTCCTGATCGATCTGTTTCGCCTGAGCGACGACGACCACCATCAATTGCTCATGGAACGTCGCGTTTGCGTTCGTATCGCGGAGATTGATCGGGAAGTGTGGATTCCGACGGTCGAAGATCTGATCGTACAGAAGGTTCGTTGGGGCCGGAGAAAGGATCAGGATGATGTCGTGAACATGCTGTCCTTAAACCATGAACAATTGGACTGGAAATACATATTCGGATGGACTGAATTGCATGGGACGACTCCGCTGTTGCGGCAACTTTGCACCGAAGTTCCCGGCTTAAGGCTGCCGCCAGAGTGAAGCGCATGGGAGATCACATCGCATGATTGAAGAAATCATTTACACATCGGCAGAGAAAGGCCTGAAGAAGGGAAGCCGTGGCTTCTGCACAGTCGTCAGCACATCCGGGATGTCACTCAACATATCGCTGACACCTTTGTTTTCCTGTTTCGCAGCTTGGCCGTTGAGCTGGAAATTGGGATCGCCACCCGATTGTCATGAGTGCAGAGCGACGACCCAACCATCGTCCACCATCTCCATCAAAAATAAGTGTACCGTTTGTTTATCAGCTCAAAGACTGTGTTCAAAGCCTCTCCGCATGAGCCGATTCCCTTTTTCAATCCAGATACAACTGCGACGGTCGATCAAATCTCATGACCTCTGTTCCGAACTGGATGTGCATACCGGGGCTCAGCGGTGTCAGGGAGCGGGGGAGGAGTGGCTGACCGTCGATGCTGATCGGGCCGCCGCCGGGGAGTGGTTCCAGCCAGAAGGATCGGTCCATATGCAGCAGGCGGGCGCGACTTTGTGGACCACTTTCTTTTAATACCACTGCCGACTGGACCGGCGAACCGCCAATCAACGCTTCTCGCAACAGCACCACATACGATTCTTCACCTGCCAGATTTTCTGCCCGATCAAAGCGAATCGCGTTCAGCCGCAGGTCCAGTGCTTCCCGGGCAATTCGTGACAACCGCCCACCGACTAACTCGCAATAAAGCTCGTCCCAGTATTCAAGTTCCTCACCATCTTCACGGCGATCGGGCGCCAGCATCAGCATTTCCAGCTTAAACTGTTTGGGAACAATTCCGGTCACTCCGAGATCAATATGCGTCACGTCCCCGGCACGCAGAGTCGACACAACCTGACGATCCCGAAGCACTGAATAGTTGACCTCAATCCCGCTTTGGGATTCATCCCGAATCTCAACACCATCAGGGATCAGCTCGAGCAGGAAATGCGTCCGGGAAATGTTGCGGGAATGATCGTCATTCTCATCGCTGCGTGGAAGGAACCGCAGCACAACGTCGTTATCCCGGCTGCGTCCGAAAGTGATGCGGGGACGTGTCATCACCAGAGTGCGTCGCCCATCCTCAAAAACTAAGCCCGCCGCATCCAGATAGCTGCGCTGTGTCAACGTGGATGAGACGGCGGGCAAGCGGGATTGCTTTTCCGTGTTCACTTTCAGCTGGTACTCAAACGTCGTCGCGGGCTTCTCCGGTGCTTTTGTTTCCCTATCACCTGGACCAGCGATGGCATTCTGCAGATTGATGACGCCGTCCTGACCACCTTTCAGGATGACCTTTGAAAACTGTTTGAGGTTATATCCCTGAAGATTGACCATGGATTGCCCGTCGCCGTCAATCTCCAGTACTCCGCCGTCATCGGCACCGGCGTGCGGTACGTTGAGGCGGATTCGGCAACGATAAAACCGTGGCAGTTCCGGTGGCACGTCACGAAACGCCACTTCCACATTAATCAGATACTGTCCGGGCCTACAGTCCAGCCCGTCTGATGTCATGCGGAACGGTACGTGAAATGACCAGAGTCCGGGCTCATCTTCATGAGGCCGTCGCAGGGGATCCTGAGGATTGTGGTCAAGGTCGCGATCGACGCTGATCTGCAGTTCCGGCTTTGACGAGTATTTCGGACACAATAAGCTGAATTCCGGACGGACCTGATTTCCCACGCGCGGTAGTTCGCCCCAATCGACCAGCAGGCGAGGAGCCACATCCTTGCCACTGCCAGCTGACTGTAGCTCCGCACGGAATTGCGTCAGGACTTCATCGGCTACGGCGCCGGGAATACCGGCTGACGCAGCCACCGCCTGGACCTGCGTTTCAATCTCGATCAGAGACGCAGAAGCTCCCAACTGTGACTTCACGATGTTGTACAGAATTCCTGCGGGACCCTGAGTGTCCATGTTGATCCTTCGAATTGCACTGCGAATCGTTTTACTCTTTGAGCGGAATGGCGCTCGCCTCCGGTGTGGTTCTTCATTTTTTTCGAACAGTTACCGGACCGCTAGCGAGTTGTTGATTTAATCATGTGGATGAGTTTTCGTTTAACGGCAAGCCGCAGGCGACGGTTTCCGGTGATGCCGTTGCCTGCGGCTTTTGAAGTTGCGCATTTTGTTAGGGCTGGAAGCCCGGCACATCGTCTGCCGGTGGCGTGAGCCACCGGAATAAGGAAGATACAGTGATTCAGGCCTGAAGGGCCGACACAGTCGCCAGTGTGCCGGCCCTTCAAGCCTTAGACTTTTTGATTCTCGTTTACCGGTGGCTCACGCCTAATGGCAACGGATATGTCGGCCCTCCGG
>JAYUVA010000892.1:0-2911 GCA_043754375.1 Candidatus Kuenenia sp.
TGCTGCGGTCTTCTTCAGGTTGAAGAAGGCGGCATAGAGACAGTCGAAATTGACATGATGCAACAAAGCGGTGAACCGTAGCTTGCTGTCCTTTCGGGCAGCTTCACGCACGCCGTGCAGTCCGCTGGACTTGCGCAAGGTCCGGCTCGGTGTCCGGGGCAAGTTGGCCTGCACGTCGTTCCTCTTGGCTGAGTCCCTTTCCTCGATCGACTCCGCTGATGCTTCAGCAGCATCATTGTTCGCCGACGTCACAGGTACTATGGGCTCATCTGCCCGCCTCGCGTCAGCGTGAGGCAAGCTCAACTCGGGCGGTTGGCGTTCATGTCAGCCTTTCCGTCTGAAACGTTTGCTGACCGTTCCGCTGGCGAGATTCATCGTTTCTCGTTGCCAGTGGAAACCAGCCGGACCTCCCGGTTCTCGAGTTTGGAATGTCCAGGCATGCACAGGTTCCCGGACTCCGCCGTATTCGTTCGCACCTTGCCCGTAGCGGTACGCCCGATATGGCCTTCTCCCTGACACAACAGGATCGGCACACGAAAGTAGTGATGTCGGAACTCAATGTCTGGCCTGCGTTACCCGTCGCACGGACGCTTAAGACAGTCCGGTCACCCGGGCCGCCCCTCCGCTGAAGGCCGAAGTAATTGGCTAAACCTTCTTCGTAAGATACTTTCATTCTCTATTCCAAACCGGTTTTATCCCGGCACACTGCGTCCCCTTTCTTCTTCCCATTTCTTCTTCTTTTCTTCTTCTTTTCTTCTTCAGGCGGCGATCCCGCTCACGGCCTTCGAAGTTACAAAGACTGTTAACGAGAGTCCACAGGGCGTCCTGAAATCACTCGAACGCATCGCGATGGCAACATTGAACGCGAGCCATCAGAAAGAGACGAGAAGATCTTCCGTGGTCGTTACCGGACGCTCATGCGTTCGATGCCGAGCGATGTGGCAATCCGCCCGGTGACTGCAGGCATGCTCTGGGCGTATCTTAACAGCAGCGAGTTTACGTCAGTCCACTAAAGTTGCAACGGCAACTGTCAACGTTTTCTCTGCTGCCATTTGTGTGACAATGCTGGCAGGATTCTCACCCAGCCGCAATAGCTGGTGATGCCGGAGATGATGAGGCTCGTTCCCATGAAAGCCGTGCAATACAGACCGATCGTTCGCGACGCGGGTATTGCAGCCAATGCGACGCTGGCCATGACCAGCAGTCCATTCGCAAATGTTGCCTGACGATCAAAGGTCATGAGGTCCCCGGACTATGTTCCCACGCACGCTTCATCCTGACTGAGCAATTGCATCCGGGCCAGGAACTCATGCTTGCCTGGCGGGGCAATTGGCTCCTGCAGCATGTTCGATTCTGCAGGATCAGGGCCATTTGAGACTGCCGCTACTGGCACTTCCCGCACCTGGTCATGCAACCATATGTCGGCGGAAGCGAAAGCGAATAAGTATTCCAGCACAGGATCTCTGATGGGTGACAGTGGCTCTCCAGTGATACGCGATTTCACAGAATTGGATGCAACAGTAAACGTGACCGGCAGGCTCCATAGCGACGCCGCGCCGGAACTGTCAAAGGCCTTTATCCAGACGCGGTAATTATGGGAATTTGTCAAATCCGTGGTCGGGGTATACGAAGTCGATAGCACATTCGTATCACTGATCTCGCGTATTCCCGTCGTCAGGTTTGCCAGCCAGATTTCATATCGGGCTGCGCCGGAGACTGATGTCCATGTGATCGTAGGACGCACGGGTTGGTCATTGCCGGTCGGTGATGTGATCCGCGGGGCACGACCAACTTCGAAATCAAACGCACTGCTCCACACATAGTATCTGCCTCCTGGCAGATCGCGGCCTCGGACGAAGGCACGATACGACGCTGGCGGTATCCCACTCAGTTCAAGAGTTGTGCCCTGTACGGAGGAATTGCGGACGACCGCAGAAGCTCCGGTTGTGAGGTTATCGATCCAGACATCGTATCGTGCTGCGCCACCGACGGGTGACCAGGTCAATGATGGCGTAGCCGTCAGGCCTGTGGCGATCACTGATATTTCAGCGGGGGCGTAATTCACGTTGATAATGGCCTGAGGACTCCACCCCACAATATCGCCTGCCGCGTTGCTCGCGCGCACCCAAATGCCGTAAGTTCCGATATCGAAATTGGAAACCAAAAGTGTGTTTCCGAAGACGCTGGTATTTCGAAGGTACTCAATTGTGGACGAAGTCAATCGGTTGATCCAGACGTCGTACGTTGAAGCACCGGGGATCGGGTTCCATTCGATCCTGAAAGTGCCGCTCGATTCAGTGCGACCGGAATTAAGGACAGTGGTCGTCGGACGCAATTTCCAGACTGCTGCAGGACTCCAGGCACTCGCCAGACCGGCGGAGGTAAAGCCACGCACCCAGACATTGAACGTACCAATCGGAAGATCGACACTGGTTGTGTAAGCGTTCGTCGCGATACCTGTTGCGTTCACGACGCGGGCCTGATTGGTTGTGACGTTGTTCACATACACTTCATACGTTGCGGCATTGCTGATCGCGGTCCACGCGAATGTCGGTCGAGCTGTCGCCACAGTCTGAATACCTGCCGGTACCGCAGGGTAGGTTCGATCTGTGACGGACAGCGAGGAATCGGTGGCCGGAAATCCGGATGCCGATGCGGTGATCTTTGCCGTCTGGTTTCCGTCGATGATTCCGTCATTGACAGCCGAAGCTGTGAATGTCGCTGACAATTGCCCAGCTGGGATCACGACCGTCGCCGGAACCGTGATTTCTGTCGTATCATTGGACGCCAGATTCACGGTGAGACTGCTCGCCGGACTGCCGTTGCGAGTCACTGTCACTGTCGTCGATGCAGATGCTCCGTTTTCGTTCAGCGTGGTGGCCGTCGATGCCAATGAGATCGATAAAGGAAC
>JAYUVA010000893.1:0-5650 GCA_043754375.1 Candidatus Kuenenia sp.
CAACGCGATTGGCCGTGAAACTTGGGAGGTAGTAAAAGTAGGTCTTTTATGCCAGAAACGACTTTCGCTGTACGGCGAACCCAGAGTAAGTGCGGATAAGATGATGAGACGGGTGCCTCCTGACGTCGTGTGTTCAGGTTCGTGACCGGCTGCGAAGTCCTGCCTCGCAGGCACGACCGACTTCGAATTGCTCATAGCATTAACTGGAATTACCGGGCTTCTCAGCTAAGCTGACCGATTCAAATCCTTCTTCGCTCTTCAGGATGTCCGATGCCAATTCCAACTTACGGACAACTCTCCGCTCGGGACATCTTTACGGCGGCTCGGGCAATCACCGACAGCGGGGAACGTGATGCCTTTCTGAATACCCAGTGTGGTCAGGACCAGCAACTCCGGAGGATTGTGTCCAGAATGCTGGCGGCTCCGCATGCTGGAGCAAACCCGCTGGATGTGTTCGCGAATGCATTTGCTCCTTCACAAACACTGGATGACGCCGTCGGCGAACCCATCCAGATCGATGTCGTCAGCCATCCTCTGATCGGTCCCTACAAACTGCTCGAACAAATCGGCGAAGGCGGCATGGGCACTGTCTTCATGGCCGTGCAGCATCAACCGATCAAGCGCAAGGTCGCTCTGAAGATCATCAAGCCGGGGATGGACAGTCGTCAGGTGCTGGCTCGGTTCGATGCCGAACGGCAGGCCCTGGCGTTGATGGATCATCCTCACATCGCCAAAGTTCTGGACGCGGGTACCAGTGAATCGGGGCGACCTTACTTTGTGATGGAACTGGTTCGGGGGGTACGGATCACCGCGTTCTGCGACTCCCGAAAACTGACGACTCGGCAACGCCTGGAACTCTTTACCAAAGTTTGTCAGGCCGTTCAGCACGCTCATCAAAAAGGGATCATTCACCGTGATATCAAACCCTCCAATGTGCTGGTAACACTGCACGACGATGTCGCGGTGCCAAAGGTCATCGACTTTGGGATTGCCAAAGCCACCGGTCAGCGACTGACCGAACATTCGGTTTACACGGGCTTCGCTGAGATGGTGGGCACGCCGCTGTACATGTCTCCCGAGCAGGCGGAGATGAATGCTCTGGACGTCGACACTCGCAGCGATGTCTATTCTTTGGGAGTGCTGCTGTATGAACTGATCACCGGCACAACTCCGTTTGATCGTGAGACTCTGAAAGGTGTCGGCTTTGACGAAATGCGGCGGCTGATCCGGGAACAGGACCCACCACGGCCCAGTGACCGCGTTCAAACTCTGAAAGCCGAAGCCCTGTCCACAGTTTCCATGCAGCGTGGCGTGGATCCCAGAACTCTGAACCGCATCCTCCGCGGCGAACTCGACTGGATCGTGATGAAGGCTCTCGAAAAAGACCGCACACGACGCTACGAATCCGTGAGTGCCTTTGTGGCCGATGTCCAGCGGTATCTCAGCGACGAACCGGTCCAGGCATGTCCGCCGACGTTGGGTTATCGTCTGTCAAAGTACACTCGGCGCAACAGAACATCGGTCATCGTGACGGCCATCATTCTCGTCACGATTCTCAGTTCGTCCGCTTTCAGCACACTAAGCTATTCTACTGAACGGCAGGCTCGACGAGAGGCTGACGAACAGAAGCAGGTCGCTTTGCACCATGCGGCAACGGCGGAACGTAACGCGGCGGAGGCAACTCGCCAAACGACCGAGGTGGAGCGGCAGCGTGATGCCGTTCGCCAAAACCTGTATTACGCCGACATGCGGCTGGCCTTTGCAGATCTCAGACAAGGCAACGCCGGCCGTACCCGAGATAATTTGATTTCACACTATCCAAATCGAGGTGAGACAGACCGCCGAAGCTGGGAATGGCATTATCTCCTCGGCCGTGCGGTCGAGGGAGAGCAAACTCTCTACGGACACTACAGTGAAGTGATGACGGTTGCATGGAGCCCCGACGGAAGCTGCATCGCATCGGTCAGCAATGATGGTTCCGCCAAAGTCTGGAATACCACAACGTGGAAGCTCCTGCGTACGTTTTCTCACGGGCCGACGCTCAAGCGTGGCATTCACTGGAGCCCCGACAGCCGTAAGCTGGCCTGGGGATCCGTTTCCGACGAATCAGCCCTGAGAATCTGGAACCGCGATACCGATCAGATCACAACGCTGCACGGCGCACTGGGCAGCGTCTGGGTCGTTGCCTGGAGCCACAATGGGAAATCTGTGGCGACGGGCGGCCTTGGTGCAGAACCTGGCAACGTGCGCATCTGGGACATCGAAACGCTGGAATCCGTTGCTCAGTTCACTGCATCGGATAACGTCACTTCAATCAGTTGGAGTGCTGACGACAAACTCCTTGCCGTCGCGGATAGCACGAATCGTCCAACGATTTGGGACGTTGCTTCACAAGCGTCGGTGAGCGATGTGAGCATGGAGCGAGCCACGTGCGCGGCATGGCACCCATCTGAATCCCGAATTGTCGTTGGGAACGCCCTGGGTGATTGTCTCTTGTGGGATCATCGCAGTCGAGCGGTCATTTCCCGATGGAAGGCGAATCGCGGAGGGGTGACCGATATCAAGTGGAATGCGGACGGCAGCCAGCTGCTCTCTGCGGGCGCCGACGGAATGGTCAAGGTTTGGGATCCGGTCGAGGGTCGTGAATTACGATCAGTGGCCGCGCATGCCGGATCCGCCAACTCCGTATCATGGGATCCGTCCGGTCAGAAGTTTGCATCCGGCGGTACCGACCATGTCATTCGGGTCTGGAACGTTGAGAGCCGCTTAAATCCACTCGTGATCGACACGAAGCTTGAGAGTAATCTCAAACTGACCTGGAATAACGACAGCTCATCCCTTTGGCTGGCGGGGGGCGATCCGGGGACGGTCGCGGCATTTGACGCCACCTCAGGCAAAAAACTCAAAGAGATTTCGCTGGAACAGACTCCCACCCGGCGACTTGTGTCGTTTCGCCATGTCGTAATTCGTACGGAATCGACGGCGACAGAGCCCACAAAACTTCTTGTATCGGACGTACCAGCAGGCGACGCCCTCGCTACGGCTGTTGCTCCCACTGCGCTCAATGAGGTCGCCAATGACGCTGTGCTTTCGCCGGACAGAAGGCGCGTTGCTTATCTTTCCTACTCTGGATCACAGCATCTTGTCATTCGGGACCTCGATTCCGAACGCGTTGTTATCAGCATAGGCCTCGTCAATCCCTATGGTATGGCATGGTCGCCCGATGGTCACCAGATCGCAGTCGTTGGCGGCGGTGACGTGACTGACGAAGGACTTTCGGCACATGCGGGATGGGTGCATGTCTTCGATACAGATCTCTGTCAGCGGATTCGAAAGTTCCGCATCGGGGCCGATCGAGTGAAGGCCACGGCAATTGGCTGGAGCCACGATGGACGGAGAATCGCCGCCGGGACTTATCAGGGGTTGTGTGAAGTCTGGGAATGGGAATCGGGACGCAGGATCGCCAGCGAACAAATCCATTCCTCGAAAGTGAACGACTTGGCGTGGTCGCCGGATGATCTTCGCATCGCTTCGGGAGGCATCAACGAGCAGGTCCATCTGTGGGACTCCGCCACGGGGCAGCAACTGCTGGCGCTGGAACCCCAGGACTCTCCGATCCGCCACATTCGCTGGTCACCCGATGGTCACAAGCTGGCTGCGGTAAGCGACAATGGTTTGATTCATGTCTGGGACGCTTCCAATGGCTACGAGTTGACACAACGCGACTCGTGGACGCACATGATTGAGCCGCGCGATTGGAAGGAGTATGACCGGCTGATCGACGAGAAACTCTGGCCTGAAACGGCAAGTCTGCTGAAAGAGATGATCGCAGCCGGAAATCAGGGGCACCGCGCCCTCTATCGGCTGGCTCTCGTCAGTCTGCAAGTCGGAGATGAAGCCGGCTATCGCGAAGCGTGTCAACGGATGCTCGTATCGTACGCGGAGACCGAAGATAAGGGGGCGTTATACACGACGACCTGGGCGTGCGCTTTGCGTCCTGCAACATTGGACGACTACGAGCCAGCGATCATCCTAGCGCAGCGAGCTGTCGATTTGGGGACAGATACCCGGTTTCCACTCATCTTGACAATCGCGAGATATTCCGAGGCGCTGGGAGCGGTCTTATTTCGCGCAGGGCGCTATAACGAAGCGATCAAACATCTGCAGGTGGCCTATGAGGCGTTGCCGAACAGGAGAGATTCACTTGCCCGCACCAGCTACCTGCTGGCAATGACACACCAGCGGCTCGGACATACGACCGAAGCCCGAATGTTATTTGAACGAGCTAATGAGGAAGCGGACAAGGAGCTCAGCGACCAAGTGCAACCGCCGAGATGGGACCTGCGGCTGACGCTCAAGTTGTTCAAAGAAGAAGCGGCAGAGTTGATCGGCCGAACAGATAAAGGACAGGTCAAATAAAGTGAAAACCTTCACTGGATCGCTCCGTGGCCGGAAGGAATCCTCCAAAACTGCTGAACCCAGGCTGGATAGATTCGTCCGTGTTGATACACGCGATCGTGCATCAGAAGCCGCCAGCCACGCGACATCACCCTCGGTATTAGAGTAGCAGCCATCCGCGCCCGCGGTGCCATGAGACCAGGAGGCTCGTAGATACGGAGTTTGTTCGATCATCAATGGTTGCGCATATTTCAGCGATTCGTTTAACCCGTAGCCGCAGGCGATGGCGTGGTTTGCGCCCATTGCCTGCGCCCGATTTGGCCGGTGTTATCAAATTGATGCCGATCCAGGTGCGTTTTCCGGCCATGCCCGCGATCGCCAGAATCCGTTTTGGCCGAGGATCATTGCGGCAGATTTTCCGGTGCCGTTGGTCCCTCAGGACTAACCGTCCTGAGTGAGTTACGGCCTGTCGGCCAACTGGCCGCGGCGATCCCGAATTTCGCTCCGAACCGCATTCGCTAACCTGCGAAGGACACACTCCGACGCACCAGCAACGTTTCGCATGTGCGCTATGTTTGATATCGACCGACGCGGCAACGTGACGACGTTTGGCGCACTTTCACTTCAGCTTCCTTTGGCAATCCCAAGCAGAACGGCATCTTTGTGCGGTGGGACCCATTTGAAGCGGTCGCCGCAGTCGCAGTGAAAGCTGCCGCGGAGTTGGCCGTCGGAGGGACGAACGCTGTTGGTGGTGTAGGCGGGAAGTGGTTTGCCGGTTGAGACAGTCCCGGATTTTCCTCGCAGGAATTGTCGGGGCTTGCCGTGCTGGCAGCCGGTGCAGCGGCGGTCCGTGGGGGCGCTGGGGATGTGAGTGCCAGCGGACTGAATTTCCAGAAACTTGATGACTTCTTTCAGGGCTCGATCGTAAAGGGTTTGTCGGGCGTTTGTGTTGGGGATGATCACGCAGTCGCTGGTTCCGGAGAACAGAATCACGCCGAATGGCGCTTCGCCGCCGGTGCATTTTTTGATGAGGTCACAATAGGCCGCGGGCGAAACAAAAGGGTCAGGTCTCAATTAAAAGAGACCTGCCCCTTTTTGTCCTCCGGATGAAAAGGGCGTAATGCGATTCAGCCAGTTCAGGCTGAAGAATGACGTTTGTGTATCATGGTGCTGGGAAAAAGCACCGACAGCGATTCAGAATCTGGGATTCGCCTGGGCACCGGATGGCGACCCTGAGTTCGTTACCGTGGTG